>NZ_LIRE01000754.1 GCF_001402795.1 Pseudanabaena sp. 'Roaring Creek' | reverse complement strand
ATCACGATGCTAATGGCTCCTAAGAAATAAAAAACAAAATCCTGAATAATAGGTAAAAGAGAAGGATATACAGAATCCTTCTCTTTTTTAATGGTTAATAAACGTGAGTTCAGGATAATTTGAAACTAGCTTTGAGAGAGGGTTTGCTACGCAAACCCTCTCTCAAAGCCAAAAGTAAAAGCCTTGCTAAGCAAGGCTTTTACTTTTGGCTTTGAGAATTTGCCAGCTTAACTCGAATTGACGTTTTTTTTAATCACAAAATGGTTACGCCATTTTGTGATTAAAAAACCCTTACTGGGTTTAGTTTTCAATTTCCAAAAGTGTAGCCACACTTTTGGAAATTGGTATAAGAGATAGCGAAGACGAATCAAAACCCCAAAGATGAGTGGCGGCGCGAAGCGCCGCCACTCATCTTTGGGAAGCAAACCTCTTTATCGTTGTTCGGGGGCTGGCAGTGCTAATGGGGGAGCAGGAGGAGTCTGCTGCTGGGCATTGGCAGTACCAGTCTGGCTAGCATTAGAATCCGTCGCCCCAGTCGCCCCAGCAACTGCTGCGCCGACAGGACGAAGCACTTCAACTCCATTCTGTTGCAACACCACAATTGGTGGCTCCGCATTAGTATCAATGCGCTTCACTAATACCTTGCCATTAGAAATCAATTGACCTGCCTTCACATAGCGAGAAGTTGACTCACCCGAAGCGCTGACAATCGCAAAGATTGTGCCTGAAATTTCAATAGTCCCCGTGACCTTTGTCCCTTCAGCAGCCTTTGTATCAGGAGGGGTAAAGACTTTTGAACTATTAGAGGTTTTGACTACAACCGCAGCTCTGAGCTTTGGAGGCTCTAGCGGCTTGGAGAGCAAAGTTTCTAACTGTGGTACTGGGTTAATAACTGAGCTAGTAAATGGATCGCGGGATTGTTTAGAGTCAACGCCAATTTTTTTCTCTAGTTCTTGAACCCTTGCTTGCTTATCAGTAGTAGCAATGAGGTCTTGGGGCTTTTGTTGTCCTGCCACGAAGGGAGCATTAAAAGTTTGAACCTTAGGCGTTGCTGCAGCGACTGGTGCAGTACTGGTGGTTGCATCAGCAATAGTGGGCAATGGTTTGCCTTCCTCTGCAAGTTTTCTCATTTCTTCGCAATCAGTGCCAGCCTTAAACTTAGCGGATTTGGTAACTCCTTGTTTGATTTCTCGCGCTGTACTGATCGTACATTCGGTTGGTGTACTATCACCACAAGCACTAAGGATTGTAGTAACGCTAAGAATCACGCCAGCTAGGTAATAGATACGCATAAAAAGTTCCTCTGCTGCCTACTTAGTTTTCGGTACAGCGTCATCCGATGTTTGTCGATTTTGACTGCAAGATAGTAAAGCATTATGGTAGTTTTGGCAATCACTAAAAATATAAAACTGCTATTCTAGAGACTGTCTCAGGGTTGATTCTTGATTAACTAGCACTAATGCAAGGATGAAGTGCAGCGCTGAGCGCTGCACTTCATCCTTGCATTAGTGGTTCATGCCTATTGATGGAGAAATTTGTGGAAGTTATATCGGAAGTTTATCAAGGTCAGTTTGGCAATTTTACGATTACTAAGAACGATCGCCTTAGCGTAATTGTCTATCGGATGGCTTTAGCGATCGCCGCCTTATGTTTTAGCCTCGGCACTCTATTGGTACTATGGCAACCCCATAACCCCGATGTTCTTAATGGTCTGACTTGGCTATATATCGCTTTCTCCGTCAGTTTGGGCGTAGCTCTTTGGACAATTCATATTTATTTGGAGTTATTACATCGGGTTTTACAGTTTTTTTGGATGATCGGTACGATCGCTTCGGTGGCGATCGCTATTTATTTCCCAGAGCCACTAGCGATCGCTATTTACAATCACCCATTAGCCTTAATTGGTGTCGGGTCAATTTTTGCCGCTTTAACGGGAATTTTCTTTAAAGAAACCTTTTGTTTCAATCGCTTTGAAACTAAGTTTTTAGTACCTTTAGTCCCTGTACTAATTCTTGGGCATTTAGTGAATTTGTTACCTGTAGCGATCGAACAAGGTTTGTTAGCTGCTTGGGCGATTTTGTTTATGATCTTCGCGATTCGGAAAGCAACTCAGGAAATTCCCTCAGACATTGGCGATAAGTCAGTATTTGCCTATCTCAAAGCTCAAAAGCAACAAGCAGTTTAATCCAGAGTTTCTCAGTAGCTAAGCATAAGTAAACTTAAAACCTAGAAGAGCGTACCGCCCGCGTAGCGGGCGGTACGCTTTAATAAGCGAATCTAATCAACCTGCATGGTGGGAAATAACCTGATGATTGCTACTCCTGTTAAGACTTATACCCCCGAAGAATACCTAGATTTAGAGACTACATCCACAACTCGTAACGAATATCGCAACGGAGAAATCATTCCGATGACTGGTGGCACACCCACTCATAACGAGATTATTGGTGCTTTGACAGTAATTCTGAGATTGGCACTCAAAGGTAAACCATTACAAGTATTTGTCACCGATCAACGCCTATGGATTCCTGAGCGTCAAATTCATACGTATCCTGATGTGATGGTTGTGCCTCGTCCAATTTTGTTGCAAGAGGGGCGCAAAGATACTACTGTGACTCAACCAGTTTTCGTCGCTGAGGTACTATCCAATTCCACCAAAAATTATGACCGTAGCGAAAAATTTAGCGATTACCGCACAATTTCTAGCTTTCAGGAATATTTGTTAATCGATCAGGTAAAACCTCACGTAGAGCGTTACATTAAGCAATCAGAACATCAATGGTTGTTTATCGAGTATGACAATTTAGACGATCGGTTTATGCTGTCATCGATTGGTGTTGAGGTTAGTTTGGCAGATCTTTATGAAGGTGTTGAGTTTAAATGAATCAAGCTTTTACTTCTCAGGCGGATGAATGGACAGAGGCGATCGCTATGGTGCAAAAGCGGTACGATCGCGAATATCGCAATGAGGCTTTTGATTTGCCTGAAGAGGTGGAGTCCATGCCACTGTTTCGCGAGTGGGTGAGTCATACTCTAGCTAGCAAAATTGCTTCACCTTTTTGGGAATTAGCACAATTTCAAAAAAATCAGCGTTGTCTAGACATTGGCTGTGGGGTCAGCTTTTTGATTTATCCTTGGCGCGACTGGGAAGTATTTTTCTATGGGCAAGAAATTAGTTTTGTGGCAAAGGAAGCACTTAACTCAAGAGGTTCGCAGCTTAATTCCAAGTTGTTTAAAGGTGTCCAGCTTGGGGCAGCACATAAACTCAGTTATGAGAATGGATTTTTTGACCGCGTAATTGCTACTGGGTTCAGTTGCTATTACCCCTTGGACTATTGGAAATTGGTTTTGCGCGAAGCAAAGCGGGTATTAAAACCCAATGGGATATTGATTTTTGATGCGATCGCCCCCGATCTAGAATTTGCAGAAAATTGGGCAATTTTAGAAACCTATCTAGGCTCTGAGGTATTTCTAACGGCGCTTAGTGAAATTACGGAGCTGGTGCAGTCGATGGGTGGCAAAATTACGGCGAAAAAAGATGGCTTGCTGTCCTGTATGTACCGCGTTCAGTGGTAGCTTGTTGAAGGTGATGCAAAGCATTACTTTTAACAAATATTCGTGTTTTACTTATTTTTATGGCTGATAATTCTTCCACAACAGGTGCTGATGCGATTGATGTAGCGATCGCACAGGGTATTGATTTTGATGGCACACCGATCGATCCCAAAAAACTCGATCTCTATAGCAGTGTTATGGCGCTTGAAGCAGGTCGTCAGCGCAGTGGCGTAACTAATACCATGCGATCGCGCATCGTCCGTATCGGGGCAAAACACATCCCTCAAGACGAACTTAACCAAAAATTGTTGGATGCTGGCTTTGCTCCACTTAAGGACAAGGATATTGCCTACTATTACAATAAATAGGTTTGTATTAAAACCCAAAGATGAGGAGCGCCGCTCCTCATCTTTGGGCTTTCTATATTTTCTGAAATCTAAATCTTTTGGGTTTGTTTTTTCCAAAAATTGGGCATAATTGCTGATAAGCAAACTTGCAATCGCTATGGTTAAGTATTGGCAATCACTTAGTATCTTCGCTATCACCCTATTTCTGACAGGGTGGGGCGGATTTAACCTAATTAAAAATTTTATTAACTTCAACGATTTAGATGCAGCGATCGCACAAACATCGTCGAGAACCGTCCGCAATCAAGATATTGAGCGTTTAAAGCGATCGGGGCAGCGTTGGATCGAAATCCGTCTGCGTAGCCAGACACTTTTGGCATGGCAAGGCAATAAGCAGGTCTATGCCGTAGTTGTGTCCACAGGCAAGAGCGACACACCTACGCCTACGGGCATTTTTGCAGTGCAGGCTAAGTATCCGACGGCAAGAATGAAGGGCGAGGACTATAATGTGCCCGATGTGCCTAATGTGATGTACTACAGTGGCAACTATGCAATTCACGGGGCTTATTGGCATCGTAGTTTTGGCATTCCCATCAGCCACGGCTGTACTAATGTGGCTCCCGATCATGCGGCTTGGTTATATCGATGGGCTTCTATCGGTACGCCCGTGGTGGTGCGCTAGGAGCAAGCTAAAATAATTAAAACTCCAAAACCTGTAGCGCACGCGCAGCGTGCGCTACAGGTTTTGGAGTTTTAAAATTTGCCAGCTTAACCCGAACTGACGTTATATACGGCGGCAACTATAGCTGCCGCTAGTTTTTTAGGACAAAATCAAAAGCCCAAAGAGAGTTGCCGCGCTACGCGCGGCAACTCTCTTTGGGCTTTTATGTCCTGATCCAGTTGGCGGCAGCTATTTACCTATCCTCTGCTAAATAAAACTTAATGAGCTAGAAATAGACAGAGGCGATCGCCTCACAGTAACCTAGAGACGGTATCTGTAATCATTTTATTTTTCACATTACAGTCTTTAGGAATAAGGATAAACCTATGGCAGTTCAACGCGGTTCTAAGGTACGTATTTTACGTAAAGAGTCCTACTGGTATCGTGAAGTCGGTACTGTAGCTTCTGTTGATAAGAGCGGCATCATTTATCCAGTGATCGTTCGTTTCGACAGCGTAAACTACTCCAACGTCGCAACTAACAACTTTGCGATCGATGAAGTTGAAGAAGTCGCCTAGATTCTTCTAACTCAAAAAAAGGTACAATCTCTGCTACGCAAAGATTGTACCTTTTTTAGTAAATAATGCCCGAATTACCCGAAGTTGAGACAGTTCGTATTGGTTTAAATGAAAATACTCTAGGTTGGCAAATTGAAGGGGGCGAAGTATTACTACCGCGAGCGATCGCCTATCCCGAACTTCCCGCAGATTTTTTAGATGCCATCGTGGGAGCCGAGTTTATAGCATGGCAGAGACGGGGAAAGTATTTAATCGCTAAGTTATCTCAGGGCAATCAATTAGGGGTACATCTAAGAATGACGGGAAGTTTGCTCTGGTGCGATCGCCACGAACCCCTAGGCAAACATACGCGTGTCAGGCTGTTTGTTAAGGCAAAGGGAAACAAGAAACAGGAAACAGGGAGCCTCCCCAAAGAGTTGAGGTTTGACGATCAGAGAACTTTTGGCAAAATGTGGTTAGTGCCATCGGAGCGATCGCCTGAATCGGTAATTACGGGTTTACAAAAATTAGGCTTAGAGCCTTTGGGTAGCGATTTTACGCCGCAGCATTTAGAATCCAAACTCAGCCGCACTGGTCGCCCGATTAAAACGGTATTGCTCGATCAAGAAACTGTGGCGGGAATTGGCAATATTTACGCGGATGAATCCTTATTTCTGGGCAAAATCCATCCTCAGAAAGCGGCAAACTCTCTTAATTCGGAACAGATCAAAGCTCTACATCAAGGGATTATCCATTCTCTTAGTGATGGTATCGCCAATGGCGGTACGACTTTTAGTTCTTTTCAGAATGTGGCTGGACTTAAGGGAAACTACATTGATATGGCTTGGGTATTTCGGCGGACTGGGCAGCCCTGTAAGATATGCGGCAATGCGATTTCACGCATAAAACTCGGCGGGCGATCGACACATTTTTGCGCTCAATGCCAAGTTCTATAGCTACTGCCAACGTTAGCTGAACGGAGTCGAAGCTAGATAACTGGATTGCGGAAAGGCATTCCTAAGGGATGCCTTTCCACTGCTAAAATCGCTTACAATCAATCATACCAATTCCCAAAATGGCAACGCCATTTTAGGAATCTCAAAACCTTACTGGGTTTAGTTTTTAATTCACAAAGATGTTGTCACACTTTCGTGAATTGGTATCATCTTGACAATCATTTAGCAATGGTTAAATCATGCTTCCTCCTTTTGTTGTTTTAGATCCGCTCCTTACCGAATGGCTGCGCGAAGATATCGGGCGTGGCGATCGCTCCACGGGTGGATTGTTTCCCGATGGCAATGCCCCCATCGGTAAGGCAGTATGGGTTGCTAAGGCGGATGGTGTCGTTGCGGGCTTAACGATCGCGGCTAGGGTATTTCACTTACTAGATGCTACCGTCCAATTTGTGACGATCGCGCGGGATGGTGCAGTGGTGAAATCAGGGGATCTGCTGGCGGAAATTAATGGCAGTCTCGCCACCCTGCTGATGGGCGAGCGGGTAGCGCTAAATCTGGTGATGCGGCTATCGGGTATTGCCAGTGCGACGGCGGACTATGTAAAAGCGATCGCGGGAACTACCGCCCATCTTGTCGATACGCGCAAAACGATTCCTGGAATGCGTCTGTTGGAAAAATATGCCACCTCGGTCGGGGGAGCGATCAACCATCGCTATGGATTGGATGATGCGGTCATGCTTAAGGACAATCATATTGCGGCGGCAGGGGGCATCACCGAAGCCGTAAGACGCGTACGCGAACATATTCCCTTTACCACATCCATTGAGGTGGAAACAGAATCGATCGCCCAAGTTAAAGAAGCGGTAAACCTCAATCTCGATGTCATCATGCTGGACAATATGCCTCTGGAGATGATGCGCGAGGCGATTGCGATCGTTCGCGACCATAGTCCCTATACGAAAATTGAAGCTTCGGGAAATATCACCCTCAATAGCATTGCTCGGATTGCAGAATTGGAAGTTGATTATATTTCTACTTCGGCAATGGTGACTAGATCGCATTGGCTGGATATCAGTATGCGGATTCAGTATGCGGATTAGGACATAGGGAAAGCGGCAACTTTATGGAATATGCGATCGATTTTGGCACGAGCAATACGGTTGTAGCGCGGGTTAATGAGAATGGAGGGATCGAAACGGTCGAGCTACCTGCCTATAGCAGCCTTGTTGCCGATAATCCACCCTTGATTCCCAGCCTTGTCTACGTGGTTGATGCGGCGAGCGAGCAGGTACTCATCGGACAGGAAGTAGGCGATCGCGGTTTAGACAATAAAAAAGGGAAAGGCGAGCAAAGATTTTTTAAATCCTTTAAACGGGCGATTGGTTCTCAAGTATCGATGTTCGTGCCAGAGATCGACGGGCGCGAAGTTGAATTTGAGCTGGTTGGGGAATGGTTTTTAAAGCGGATTATCGACCAATTGCCCAACGTGGATTCGCTAATTTTTACGGTTCCAGTGGATAGTTTTGAATCCTACCGCAATTGGTTGAGTGGTTTGTGCGATCGCCTGTCTGTGCATCAGGTGCGAATCTTAGACGAACCGACGGCAGCGGCGCTAGGCTATGGGCTTAGTAAGGGCGATGAAACCCTGTTAGTGGTGGATTTTGGCGGTGGGACTTTAGATTTATCCTTGGTCAAGTTGGCTTTAGCTCAGGAGCAATCTCAGGATAAATCTCAGGATACCTCTGAGGCAAAGCCATCGAAGTCGCCCTTAGGATTTCTCTTAAAATGGGGCGATCGCAAGGTTGTCAGTGCTGCAAAAAGTTCTGCGGCATCGAGTTCTTCGCGCAATTCCCAAATTGCGAAGGTGCTTGCGAAAACTGGACAAAATCTTGGCGGCATAGATATTGACAATTGGATTGTTGACCATTTCCATACCATGCTGGGGCTGCCTAAAAATTCCCTTGTTACCCGCCTTGCCGAACGCATCAAGATTGCTCTTTCTTCTGCCCCATCAACAACTGAGGTTTATTTTAACGACCAAACCTTTGAATCCTACGAGTTAACCCTAACGCGATCGCAGTTAGCTCAAATTCTGGAACAGCAGCAGTTTTTTGCCAATCTCGATCGGGCTTTAGATCGGATTCGCCAACAGGCTCAGCGTCAAAATATCGACTTCGAGCAAATCGATGCTGTGCTATTGGTCGGGGGAACGTCGCAAATTCCTGCGGTGAAGGAATGGGCGTTACGCTACTTTCCCATCGAGAAGGTTAAAGCGGATAAACCCTTTGAGGCGATCGCTCACGGAGCAATTTCACAAGGTTGGGAGCTAAAAGACTTCCTCTATCACAGCTATGGCGTTCGCTATTGGGATAAAAGGTATAAAAAACATAATTGGCACACCATCGTTAAGTCTGGTGCCACCTATCCCTTAGAAAAGCCAGTGGAGCTTACCCTTGGGGCATCGAGTCCCGATCAGCCCAGCATTGAGCTAGTTATCGGCGAACTGGGCGAAACTAATGTGGAGGTCTATTTTGAAGATCGTCGTCTTGTGACCCGTGTTTTAGATGGAAAACAAGTCGCCGCGCAGATTCTCAATGAAAATAGCAAAGCGATCGCGAAGCTCGATCCTCTAGGACAAATGGGGAGCGATCGCATTAAGGTTTTCTTTCAAGTTGATGAAAAGCGCACATTACGGATTATGGTTCGAGACCTATTGACCAAGAAAAATTTATTAGATGATGTTTCTGTGGTTCAACTCATGTAGAGAAGGTCGATAATTTGAAATGATTATAGGATTTGAGTAATGCTAGAACTAATATTGCTATTTAAGATTTTATTTGCTCAGATTTTTACAGGTTCAAACAATAATTCAATATATATTGCCGAGCCAAGATTTATATCCAAATTAGCATTCTCCATAGCTAATAGTAATTTAGTTATTATATATAAATTCATGCTTGATAAAGCAGTAAAACCACAATTTAATGACACAAAACTACAATACGTTCACGATCGCAGAAGAGAATTTCAAGTTTGCAAAGAAGGTATAAACGATAGAGATGATACTGGATCCTATGGTCTTTTAGAACACAGAACAGAATATTCTCAAGTATATCAAATAGATAGTCAGAAATATATTTTAGAATTCAATTGTTATCCTGGAGCATACAACTTCTATAACGAATATCTTCTGTACTCAATCAAAGATTATGGAATAGAGGTCAAGCCACTTCAGTTAATGAGGATTAGTAGCCAAGAAAAGATCGATCTCAACGAGCAACTTGTTTGGAGTTATTACAGAGGAGCTCGTGGATCAATAGATTTCAATCCCCAAAACCTAACCTTAAAAGTTAATACTATTCGTAACCATGGTGGTTATAGAGCTACTTACAAATTTGATGAAGATGAGTTTAAGCTTGTAGAATACACTATTGTTTCTTTTAAAAATCGAAAATTTGGCGAAAGACCAAATGTTAAGACTTTTACTTTCTAGCCGTAAAAATTAATATGAATTCGCTGGCTGTTAGTAGCTGTAGTCAAGCGATTAGTCCATAAAACCCCATCAGAGAATGGCAGCGCTTTGCGCTGCCATTCTCTGATGGGGTTTTGATTTTGTCCTAACGCAAGTGGCAAGCAATAGGAGCTTGCCAAGCCTCTCTTGCTTGCAAATTACCGAAATATTGGCAGAAATATTGAACTAAAAGAGATTATGCGAGTCTTGTAGAGTATGGTACAATCGCGCCCAATTTCCTTATTCCCGCTACCTTCGGCTAGCAAGTATATGAGACTCCCCACACACACAACCCCTCTTCGTAGCCTTGCCTTTGGGCTAGCCTCGCTTTTGAGTGTTAGCGCGAATCTGCTAATTAACTTTAACAGTGCCAGCAATGCTCAGTCTTTCCCCAATGATTCCGTAACAGTCACACCCGTAAGCGCTGGCGCTCAGTACCTCGTATATTTACCAAATGTAGCCAATGTTAAACAGGCAAAGGTATTAGCTCCCGATGCATTTATCAGCCGCCTAGACACGGGTGAGCAAGTCGTACAGTTAGGACGCTTCAATAACTTAAATCTAGCGCAACGTCGAGCCGCCCAGTTCAGTCAAGCAGGACTCGCCCCCCAAATCAAAACCGTCCAGAGTAAATTTGCGACTGTTCCCAGTAATACCGTTCAGCCTATAACACCTACTTCTTCCGCGCCAATCCCCGTCGAATCAGTCCCCATTCAGACAACTCGCCCCGATGCCCTGCCCAATGTACCAGGGTCAGAGCTGCCGAACAACCAAAGCAACGCGATCGAGATCGTGCGATCGCCACAACCAGTTTCTCAGCAAAGCCAACCGATCCCCATTCAGAATGCCAGTCAGCCGATCGCCAGTCAAGGTATCGTCAATACCTCGCAACTTCGCTATTTCGTGATTATTCCCACAGGACAAACCTCAGAATTACAGCGCGTACAAGCGATCGCCCCCAGCGCCCAGCTACGTTCTTCCTATCGTGGCACCTATATCGAAGTTCAAGGCTATCCCGATCGCCCTAGCGCCGAAACCCTCAACCTGACTATTCGTCGTCAAGGATTTGACAGCCGAGTAGTGTTTTTCTAGCGTAAATGTCAAAACAGTGCGGCAATTTCAGACCTCCTCGCTCTGGAATTTACCGAACCGTGCCGATTAGTGACATAATGTATGGGAAAACTTAGGATACAACTGATACTGCTATGTCAGAGGGAAAAGGATTTGGCTTTGGTTTAGGCAAAATGAAAGAAGCCTTCCAAAAAGCCCAGCAAATTCAAGAAGGCGCTAAAAAGCTGCAAGAAGAATTAGATCAACTGCGCCTAACGGGTGAATCGGGTAGTGGTTTGGTGAAGGTAACTCTAAGCGGTAACCAAGAGCCTCAAAGCGTAGAAATTGCTCCTGAAGCTTTGAATGAGGGGGCAGAGGTTTTATCAGACTTGGTACTCGCCGCCCTTAAGGATGCCTATCAACTTTCTACGGGTACGATGAAACAAAAGATGGAAGATCTTACTGGTGGTTTAGGTTTACCCGCAGGCTTCTAACGGTTTAAGAAGCCTGCGAGGCTCGCTTCTTAAATTAGACTAGGAATTTTACTTGATATTTTTATGATTAATAATCCCGCTTTGCGTGTACAGCGCCGAAATCAGCCCGCAGCAATCATTCCTACTCAACAGCAAGCTTCGATTCTTGACTGGCTCGAGTCAACGGGTCGGCTCATCGCTAGAGAAGGCACTGAATCCAGCTTAAAGTTTGATGATGAAGCTGAAGAATTGAGTGAATTAATGTTGGGTGACGATCCTAGTTACATCGATGATGATGACGATCTCGATGATGACGATGTTGATTAAGTTTCTATGGCAAAAAAACAGAAATTTCCCCATCTGATCGGTTCAAAATGGACTGCCGAGCAGGAAACCTTCGGTTGGAGACATTTTGTTGTTGTCAATCGCAAAAATGAAGGAGACTTAGTTTTTGCCGAGATCAAAGCCGCCTGCGATGACTCAGTGAGGTTTTGGCTCAATGCTAAAGCCCTAAATAGGCGATCGCTATGGTCGCCTGGATGGAAAACCTTGCAAGAAATGTAAGAAATGGAAAAAGGCTGCACTCAAGTGCAGCCTTTTTCCACGAATTCACGAAAGTGTGACAACACTTTTGTAAATTAAACACCAAACCCAGTAAGGTTTTGAGATTCCCAAAAGTGTAGCCACACTTTTGGGAATTGGTATTACCTATTAAGTAGCTAGCAAAACCTGTAAAGTTGCGCCCCGTGGGGGCGCAACTTTACAGGTTTTGCTAATTTATTTTACACAAGCACTTAGATAAGTATTTGGGCATAATTAAACCCCAAAAACCTGTAGCGCACGCGCAGCGTGCGCTACAGGTTTTTGGGGTTTATATTTTGCGCTCAGCTACTTAGATCAATAGATGATTAGTATGATTAAACCTTCGCTAAGGTTTTGATATTCATTAGCTTCAGGAAGCGATCAAAATTAAAATGCTTGCCCATCATTTCGCAAATGCTAGTCACCTTTACCCCTTCATGCAATCGCACCTGACCGAGGCAACCTTCTATAATGCTAACGGTGCTGAGGGTATCCTTGCTAACGGCGAGAATCGGTACGCCTAATTCCATTGCCTTGTGAGCGACATCCTCATTTACAAAAGGACGACCCGTTAAAATTAGACAATTTGTGGAGGTCTCAAGCGCTGCAAACTGAAGATCGATCCGACTACTGCCTGTAATTACCGCTTTATTGTAGGACTTACGGAAATAACTTTGTGCCGAGCTAACATCCATAGCGCCGATTTTGAGTTCTTCGACCATGATTTTGCCAAGATCGATATTTTCGGGCTGGCAGAGAATGCTTGCACCGAGCTGCTCAATGATCTCAGAGACGCTAACGCTTCTTAGGGTACGGTTTTCAGGCATCAGCGCAAATACGGGAATGCCTTGATTTTCGAGGTATGGGTGCAGAATCTCGATCGCAGTTTCGTACTGCTCGTCGGGGATATCATTAATTACCACACCCAAAAGGCGATCGCCAAAACGTCGTTTTGCCATGAGGATATGATCGACCACCAACAGAGAGCCAAACCGCATCACTAATAGAATTGGCGCTTCAAGATGGACTGCCATTTGCTCTAAAGAAAGCCCAAAAATCGCCCCTTCCGCAGTATTGGCAGGAGCTTCAAGAAAGACGATATCACCTTCAATGATTTCTTTATACTCTTCAAGCTTATCGCTGTAATCAGCCGTATCTTCACCAGATAGGCGGCGCTGGAGGGCAGAGCGGTCAAGATTAAGGAGGGTAGGACGCAAAAGTGACTGTGGCAAGCTTAAGGTTTGCTTAATAAATTCCACATCAGCTTCACTGCGCTCGGCTGCTTCGGGTAACTCCTTGGTCGTAAAAGTACCAATTGGTTTTCCGTAGCCAACTTTGTAACCCTTGGCTTGCAAGTTGTATGTTAATCCCAGAATTGTTGCTGATTTTCCACTGCCCGATCTGGTTGAACCAATCAGCAAATGCTTAGCCTGTGGCACGTCTTGCCCTCTAAAAAATGATTACAAACTTTACTGGATTGTATTAAAGCCTACATCCTGTTTGCCTATTGTAACTGATGGACTGTTACGGATACTTTTTGATCTTGGTCGATCTTGACCGATTATGCATCAATTATGCATAGGGATTATGCAATATCTCGATAAGAAACCATAAGGACTAATTCCGAAATATTGCGTCGCTCACTCGACAAGCCTCAGCTATTTCCTTGGGATCGTGAACCCGTAAGATATCTGCTCCTCCTGCAATGCCAGCACTACAAGCAGCAATCGTTCCCAAAAGGCGATCGCTAGGTTCTGGGCGATCGCATAATTTACCGATAAAGCTTTTGCGGGATACTCCTAGCAGCAAGGGCACAGGGATCGACTGGAAGGCTCGCAAATTTCTTAATAGTTCGAGATTATGATCGAGGGTTTTGCCAAAACCGATGCCAGGATCGATCGCAACTAAATGCTTGGGAATGCCGCAGGACTTGGCAACAGAAATTGCGTCGGTGAGAAATTGCTGAATATCCTTGACCACGTCACGATATTGGGGATTAATTTGCATAGTCCTTGGCTCTCCCTGCATATGCATCAAAAAGATGGGGACTTGCAACTTACCCGCCAGAGGCAACATTTCAGGATCGGCTCTACCTGCGGAGACATCATTAAGCATATCGGCTCCTGCGGCGATCGCGGCTTTAGCGACACTCGCCTTCACCGTATCAATAGATATCGGCAGATCGGGATATTCATCTCGAATTGCGGCAACGATCGGCAAAACGCGATCGATCTCCTCGGCGGCGCTAATTGCTGCGGCATTAGGACGGGTCGATTCGCCCCCAATATCGAGCATATCAATATAGGGGCTCATCTGAGCAACCTGTTTAAGTGCGGCATCTCGCGAGTTAAACTGCCCACCATCGCTAAAACTATCGGGGGTAACATTCAAAATACCCATTAGATAGGTGCGATCGCCCCAAATGAACTGGCGATCGCGAATTGTCCAATTAGCTTTAGGAGCTTTAGTTAAGTTGCTAGTTAAGTTGCTAGTTAAGTTGCTAGTTAAATTACTAGTTAAATTATTGGTCGAGCTAGCAGTTTTGCTTTTGCTTAAATTCAAGATTTCCACCTCAGATAATTGTAAATATATGGAGGACGTGGAGATTCCTCCTTTACCTAGCTATCGGCTAAAACTTGAGCGGGGTGAGGCTCAGCTTTGACAGCAA
Organism: Pseudanabaena sp. 'Roaring Creek'; assembly: GCF_001402795.1. GTDB lineage: Bacteria > Cyanobacteriota > Cyanobacteriia > Pseudanabaenales > Pseudanabaenaceae > Pseudanabaena. The sequence continues at coordinate 4,050 of NZ_LIRE01000754.1, read as the reverse complement.
GATAAATTTTCTCGATTTTACCTTCTGCATCGATCACAAAGGTATTGCGGAAGATACCCATATATTCTTTTCCCATCATTTGCTTTTTGCCATAGCTCTCGTAGGCAGTAGCCACCTTAGCATCCACATCACAGAGCAAAGGAAAAGGTAAGTCAAACTTTTCGGTAAATTTTTGATGAGATTTCGCATCATCGGTGCTAACGCCAAAAATCAGCGTGTTTTTCGCTTGAAACTCGGCATAGCGATCGCGAAAGCCGCAAGCTTCCTTGGTGCATCCTGGGGTATTGTCGCGGGGATAGAAATATAGAACTACCCGTTTGCCCCTAAGACTGGCAAGAGACACAATATTGCCGTGGGTATCAGCCACGCTAAACTCTGGGGCAAGATCGCCAACTTTCAAAGCCATAGATATTTTCTACCATTTGTAATCCAAGAAATATTATGAGGCATTCCTGCGGCAGGAATGCGGCAGGAATAATAGTGAGAAGTAAGTATCTGGGCGCAATAAATATAAACCCAAAAGCCCTGTAGCATAAGCTGCACTTGCGCCACAGGGCTTTTGATTCTGGGTTTTAATTATGCCTAGCTACTTAAAAATTTGGTATTACAGCGCTTTGCGCTCAAACCCAAACCAAGGAAATTTTTGAAAGCGTTGCTAAGCAACGCTTTCAAAAATTTCCTTGTGGTTCGTTTGATCGATAATTGCTGTAGGGACTGGCTATTAATTAAAGTACCTATGGCTTCGACTACGCTCAGCCAACGTTATAGCTATATTCACTTAAGTCAGGACATCAAACCCAATAAAGAGTGGCGGCGCTTCGCGCCGCAACTCTTTATTGGGTTTGATTGCCGAAGCTAACGTTGACTACACGGGACAATTTTTATCTGCAAGCGCCTTGGCTACTGAAAAGCTGTGAAAAAGTCAAGATTCCTTCCCTCTGGGTTTGCAAAACTAAGGCTTTATGTAATGATCTTTGGGAGTCGATCGCCAATGCAAATTTTTGCAAAAATCCTGTGAATCCTTGGCTAAGTTTGTTGCAACAGCATCGTATTATTGCCGTTATTCGCGCTGATAATATTAGTACTGCACGGGAGATGGCGCTTGCCGCCGCCGCAGGAGGTATCAAGCTCATAGAGATTGCTTGGAATACCGATCGCGCTGAGTCGCTCATTCCCAAATTACAGCAGGAATTACCTGATTGCAAAATTGGGACGGGCACCGTTCTCGATATTGATAGCGCGGAGAGGGCGATCGCCTGTGGTTGTAGTTTTTTATTTACTCCCCATACCAATCCCGACTTAATTGCCAAGGGAGTCGAAAGTAATATTCCTGTGATTGCTGGAGCCTTAACCCCCACAGAAATAATTACCGCATGGCAAGCGGGGGCATCGGCGGTTAAAGTTTTTCCGATTAAAGTAGTGGGTGGGGTTGATTACCTGAAATGCCTACAGCCCGTATTGCGGGATATTCCCCTCATTCCTACAGGGGGAGTTACAATGCAAAATGCGGATCGATTTCTAGCGGCAGGGGCGATCGCCGTGGGCATATCTAGCCATTTATTTTCTCCAGAAGCGATCGCTGAGGACGACTGGACGACGATTATTGCGCGATCGCAAGCCCTCATCCAAAAAGTCCAACCATTTCAAAATCAGTAGCTTGACATAGCGCGGCAAGCCCAAAATAAGCCTAAAGAAAGTCCAAAACAGTTTATGCATTATGCAGCTCTAGGTTTAGATGTTGGCAGAAAAAGAATCGGTGTCGCTGGATGCGATCGCCTAGGTATAACCGTGCATGGAATTACCACCATTTCCCGCCGATCGTGGGATGAAGATATGGCAATTCTGCGATCGCTAATTTTAGAAAGGGCGATCGATACTTTAGTGGTAGGTTTGCCCTACAACATGGATGGTTCCCTCGGTCATCAAGCCAAACATGTTCAAAAATTTGCCAAGGGTGCTGCCAAACAATTGGGTATCTCAGTGGAATTTGTCGATGAGCGTCTAACCTCCTACGAAGCCGAAGAAATGATGCGATCGCAGGGAATTTCCACAAGGCACAACAAAGAAATGATCGATCGCAAAGCTGCCGCTCTTATCTTGCAGCAATGGCTGGCTTTAAAACGCTCTAAGTAATTCCAAGTAATTTAGATCTCCAAAAAACAGTAGCGCAAGTGGCGCGTGCGCTACTTGTAAGCGATCGCAATATTCCTGCAATTGGCGTGGTAACAAGCTAAATGCTGTAAATAGGTATGCCACCAAGCCACATCTCCGATCTTTCCAAATATGTCCCCTTTGCTGTCATAATGCTTAAAAGCGCCAAAAGCCTTATACAAGAGGGTTTCTCTGAGCTAGTAGTGCTATAGGATACAAAACAGCAATCTATGGAAGGATCGACGATCGTACTTACGGATGACGCAGGTAAGAGCTTGCCTTGCACTGTCGAAACCGCGTTTAAAGTGGACAGCACCGAATATTTGTTGCTGCAACCAGTGGATTTTTCCGTGCAAATCTTTGCATGGCAAGAAACCGATGACGAAGAAGAAACTGAATTGGTCGATGTCACTGAAGAGGAAATCGATCTAATTTTTCCAGTCGCTCAGGCAGTTCTTGCAGAACAAAATCTTTCTCTCAAAAGGTCTGCCCATACATTGACCGTTGAGGGTGAATTACCTGAAGCAACTGAAGAAGATATCATTGAGATTGATACTGAAGAAGATGGTAATTGTGGTGAGTTTCAAGAGCTAGCCCATTTCTACTATGAAGAGCAAGCTTTTTCAGTATTTACATCTCTCGATCCTTTGATGTTTATTGCAAAAGTTGGTGATGATGGTCAACCAGAAATCCTTTCTCCAGAAGAGATGGCAGCACTTGAGCCTTATGTGGAGCAATATCTAGACCATGTCCTCAGCACAGAAGATGCCGAAGAAGAGTTCTAATTGGCTGTTTTATGGCATTGCTATCCCCGCAACCATCTTATTTACTGGTTTAGTTAGTAGTTCTTGGTGGATTTGGGCAAGTGCCGCGCCTAGTAGTTTTGGCATAAAAGTTCGATTAACCATATCTGAGGGGATGCCAACTCAAGCGATCGCTCAAGAACTAGAATCAGCGGGCATAATCCGCTCTAGCTTAGCTTTGCGTCTATGGCTACAGTGGCAATCGTGGCGGGGTAACGATTCAGTCGCATTGAAATCGGGAACTTACGACCTAACTACCAATCAATCTTTGCAAGAGGTGGTGGCTCAAATTCAGACCACGAAATCGACAGAAGTCCGATTTACGATTCCTGAAGGTTGGACGATCGCACAGATGGCAGATTTATTTGAGAAGCAAGGATTTTTCAGTGCGAAAGATTTTGTTGCCGCAGCTCAACGGACGAGCCCCAAGCGCCGCAGTTGGCTGCCCGAAGATATCCCCAGTTTGGAAGGGTTTCTATTTCCCGATACCTACCAAATCTTGCCATCTGAGGCAACTCCTGATCGCATCATCAATTTGATGCTCGATCGGTTTGAGCAGGTAGCTTTGCCCATTTATCAAGAAAACCAGTCTGGTAAGCCCAAGGTCAAAGTCAGTCTCAAGGATTGGGTAACGCTCGCTAGTATTGTCGAAAAAGAAGCAGTTATTGACACCGAGCGACGGCTCATCTCTGGCGTTTTTTGGAATCGACTCAAACAAAATAAACGATTGGAATCCGATCCGACCGTTGAGTATGGGTTAAACATTCGTCAGACCCCAGAAAATCCTCTGACCTTGGAACAGGTAAGAACGGCTTCTCCTTACAATACTTACCTAAATGAAGGGCTTCCCCCTGGGGCGATCGCTTCTGTAGGTTTAGCCAGTCTCAAGGCGACTCTCGATCCTGCGACAACTGACTATCTATTTTTTGTTGCCAAATATGACGGTAGCCATGTGTTTAGTCGGACTTTAGAGGATCACGAAAAAGCCTTGCAGGCGATCGACAAAAAAATTCAACAAAAAGCACCAAAACAATAGTTATAGTCGTTTTAAATAACTTGTAGACGGGCTTCGACTTCGCTCAGCCCTCGGTGTAAG
>NZ_LIRE01000386.1 GCF_001402795.1 Pseudanabaena sp. 'Roaring Creek' | reverse complement strand
GCGCTAGAGATGTATATTTAGTAATTTGGAGCATGGAATTGTCTAAAGCGGATCGAGAAAGCCTATTCTATAGTATAGCTGCCGCCAGTTTTGTTAGGACAAAATTAAAACCCTAAAGAGAGTTGCCGCGCGGAGCGCGGCAACTCTCTTTAGGGTTTTATGTCCTGATACAGTTAGCGGCGGCTATACCTAAAAAACCACCTAAAAAATTCATCCCTTTCTGTCACAGTGTAAGTTTTGCTAAGGACATACAGCGCTTTGCGCTCAAACCCAAACCAAGGAAAGCGTTGGAAAGCGTTGCTTTCCAACGCTTTCCTTGTGGTTCGCTATAAAACCCAAAAGATGAGTGGTGGCGCTTCGCGCCACCACTCATCTTTTGGGTTTTATAGCGCTTTAACAAAATAACAATTCTTCTTCAGGGCGATCGCAATGTCCTCGCGGTTCGAGCGGCAACCCATAGGCACTCTGGATATTGTCAGGGGTGAGAACTTGACGGGGCGTACCACTGGCGACTAGATGGCGATTGAGCAGGAGCAAACTATCGTAGCGATCGAGGGTATTGCCCCATTCATGGCAACTAATCAGCAAGATCTTTCCCTCCTGCTTTAGTTCGCCATAGATCTGCCACATCAGCGCTTCTGTCTTTTTGTCAACGGCAGTCATCGGTTCGTCTAACAACAAAATATCTGCCTGTTGCGCCAAGGCTCGCGCTAAAAATACGCGCTGCTGCTGTCCGCCTGAAAGCTGTTTGATCGGGCGATCGCGCAATTCGTAGAGTTCCACCCGCTCTAGTACTTGGCGGACGATTTCTTGGGATTGACGGCTAATTTTGCCAAACCAACCACTATACATAGTCCGCGCCATCATCACCACATTCCAGACAGTGACGGGATAGTCCCAATCAATCTGCGATCGCTGTGGTAGATAAGCAACCTTTTGCCTCTGCTGCTTCAGTGGTTCGCCGTTATAAAAAATTTGCCCTTTCTGCGCGGGAATCAAATCGAGCATCGCTTTGAGTAAGGTACTTTTACCCGCCCCATTCGCACCAATGAGTCCCACTAACGAGCCCGATTCAATGCTAAAGGAAACATCCGACAGAGCCGAAACTTCGCGATATCGAACGGACAGGTTTTGTACTTCAAGCATAACGCTCAAAAAATGATAATCGTTTTCAAAAATTATACTCCTAAATGAACGTCAGTTTGGGGTAAGCTGGCAAATTTTAAAAGCCCAAAAGTAAAAGCCTTGCTACGCAAGGCTTTTACTTTTGGGTTTAGAGAAAGGATTTGCTACGCAAACCCTTTCTCTAAACCCATTTCAAATTATCTCGAACTCATGCTAAATGATGATTAAAATGATGATTAAAATGATGATTAA
>NZ_LIRE01000035.1 GCF_001402795.1 Pseudanabaena sp. 'Roaring Creek' | reverse complement strand
GGATAGCTGGTTATTTCTCAATAATCCAGTCTCTTATTCTCTTGACGAGGTTTATTGGTTTCTTAAAGCTCTCAAACTATTCTTTTGTCTAGGTTCCTTGCGCTTTTCCTTTCAGTTCGGGTTGCTTAGCTTTCGCTCCGCTTCCCTTCAGCGCTTTATTAAGTTAGCAAAGGTATTTTGCTTTGTCAAGCGTTTTCTTGAGGGAAGTTTTGAAGATAATTTACCTTGGCTCACCTATTCCTTACGGTAGAAGGATTTTAGACCCCAAAAAAGTTTTAGGATTTAGGCAATGCCGCTTCAATTGACTTAGTTACAAGCGCTTGCACTGCATCTACACCTTCCCAGCCCCTGATTTCAGTGACTTTCTTTTCGAGATTTTTGTACGAACGGAAAAATTCAGCTATCTCTTCGAGACGGTGGGGGGCGATGTCGGCTAGGGTTTTGACATCAGCGTAACGTGGATCTTTGGCGGGGACGCAGAGGATTTTTTCGTCGCGATCGCCACCATCGATCATGATCAGCATTCCGATGGGGCGAGCAGGAATAACGCATCCAGGGAAGGTGGGTTGATCCATAATGACCATGCCATCCAGAGGATCGCCATCATCAGCGAGGGTATTGGGGACGAAACCATAATCGTAGGGATATTGCACCGAAGAGTAAAGCACGCGGTCTAGGGCAAAAGCGTTGAGGTCTTTGTCAAACTCGTATTTGTTTTTGCTACCTGCGGGGATTTCGATCAAGACGTTGAGAATTCCAGCTTTGGGCTGGGGTGGGATACGCGATAAGTCCATTTTTGTACCTTTGTACCTAAGTTATAAGTTGCTAGCTATAAGTTGCTTTGTTGGGTTTTGTGGGATAGAGATTTGGTCGACTAAGCGATCGCAAACATACCTAGAAAAGTATATAGAATCACCAGTACCGTTAAGACAATTAACTCCAGACAATTAACTCCAGACAATTAACTCATACCAAAGCTCAAAATGGCTAAGCCATTTTGAGCTTTGAAAACCCTTACTGGGTTTGGTTCTTAATTCACGAAAGTGTTGACACACTTTCGTGAATTGGTATCAGAGGAGGATGGTCGGGCGGTTAATTAGTTAGGCTGATACGCACTTTCAAAAAAATATGCTTTACTGTGATGCATGTGAAGTGTGAGGATGTGCATGGTTTTGCAGCAGGAAGCTCGGTTCCCTATTGGTGTTTTTGATAGTGGGGTTGGGGGACTTACGGTTTTACAAGAAGTTCATCGCCAACTACCTAATGAGTCTGTAGTTTATTTTGGTGATACCGCCCGTTTGCCCTATGGCAAGCGATCGCCTGTGGAAATTATTGAATATGTATATGAGATTTTGCACTGGATGCAGTCTAAGCAAGTCAAGATGGCAATCATGGCTTGTAATACCAGTTCGGCTTTAGCACTAGATGTAGTCAGAAAAGATTTCGATCTGCCAATTCTGGGTTTGATTTTGCCAGGGGCAAGAGCAGCAGTGGGCAAAGGAAAAAGGATCGGTGTAATTGCCACAACTGCCACAGTCAAGAGCGAAGCCTATGTACAAGCCATTCGGGAAAGCGATCCTCAAGCACAGGTTTTTCAGATGGATTGTCCTGAATTTGTACCTTTGATCGAGTCCGATCGCATTCAGGATCCCTATACTTTGCAAGTTGCTAAGGTGTATTTACAACCACTGATTGAGGCAAATATTGACACGCTGGTGTTAGGTTGCACCCACTACCCTCATTTGTCAGGAGTTTTACGTCAGATCCTGCCCTCCCATGTGGCTCTGGTAAATCCTGCTTCCTATGTAGTAAGGGCGGCGGGTCAAGAGTTAGATCTCATGGGGTTGAAATGTCTGGATAGCCGTAGCGATCGCGCTGAGACGAAATTTTTTGTAAGTGGAGAACCTGATCGTTTTGCTCAGGTGTCTCGCCGTTGGTTAGGAAAGTTGCCTTTGGTGGAAAAAGTTTCCCTATCTCCTGTAGAATTGCTGTCTTAAACTTTCGATCGGGACTCTACAGTCAAATTGTTGGGAGTAATCTTTTGAATCAATATTACCGACAATCGCTATGGCTCATGTTTTGCTTGATAGCTACTACCTGTCTCAGCTCGCAAGCAGCTAATGCCAAGGGGTCAACTGATTTACCACAGGATCGTCGACCCCAAGAACAATTGCTAGCTCCGATACAGCAGCTACAACAGAATGTTGCCCTCAAAAACGATGCCCCAAAAAACGATAACCGAGTTAACAGTGCTCAAGTTAACAGTGCTCAAGTTAACAGTGACAACTTTAGGCTAGCCATCAAAGACAATCTCCAAACGCAAACATTGCCATTGGTGGCTAATCCTATTACTTCAGACCTAAGCACTTATCGCAATGATAATTCGCAAGGAAAAATATTATCTGGATCATCTGGATTGGTTGCTAGTAGCAATTCACCAACAACCATAGATGGGTTGTCATTTAATGGTTATGGGCAACTGGTAATTCAGGCGAGTCGGGCGATATCCTATCGCGGCAGTTTGAATTTAGCCACTAATACCTTTACTGTGACCATTCCTGCCACAAGAATCTCACCGCAGTTACGTCGTCCAATTTTAGGGTCGAATAGCCCAATCGAACAGATTCGCCTCAATCAAGTGGGTGATGCAGTAGTCATTACTGTAAAAACGATCGCTGGTTGGCAAATCCGTGACACGATCAGAACCGATCCTCAGGTGATCGCATTGCAGTTAAACAGTGTAGGACAGGTTACTACGAGTAACGTACCGATTACCAGACCTCAAGCCCAAAACACCTACAGCAATGTTAATGGTCGTCAGATCGTTGTCATCGATCCTGGTCATGGAGGTCCAGATGTGGGGGCTACGCGCAATGGAGTTTATGAAAAAGACATTACTTTGATAATTAGTAAACAACTGGGCAGGATGTTACAGCAAATGGGATATTCTGTGGTGTTTACACGCACTGAAGATATCGATCTCGACCTCGACCCAAGGGTAAAGATTGCGGAGAATGCTAGAGCAAGTGCCTTTGTAAGCGTGCATGTCAATTCGCTTGATGCCAATGCCTCTCAAGTCAGTGGGGTTGAAACTTATCACGCACCAGGTGCGTCTTTAGGAGAGAATCTTGCCGAGTTAGTACATGGGCAAATTCTTGCCATAACTGGGGCAAACGACCGTGGTGTGAGGTCAGCTAGATTTTATGTGATTCGCAATACTTCTATGCCTGCAATTCTTGTGGAAACTGGATATATTACCAATCCAACCGAGGCTTCAAAATTAGTCAACAGTGCTTATCAACAGCGCATGGCAGAGGCGATCGCTAAAGGGGTCGATCAATTTCTAAAGTCTTACCGAAGGTAGATTGAGACGATCTGCATAGCCCAAAGATCTAGCTATTTAATAGCTAATAGCTCAGATTTCGGATAATTACGTTATTGGGAGAAATGTTTTGCGATATCGACACATGGTAGTCGGAATTTTAGTGAGCCTAGCTACTAGCTATGGATGGAATATAGGCAACTTTGCTAGCAGCGAAGCTAATCCTATACATCCCGACATTTTGGAATCATCTCTGCTTCAAAACCAACAAAACATCCCAAAGGGAATAGGAAATTTACAATCCCAGTCCATAAATACAATAAATACAAATAATCGAGTGGCTCAAGATCGAGTGGCTCAAGATCGAGGGACTACAATCGCACAGGCGATACCCATTAATCCAAGCTTACCCATTTATAGACCAGTCAATCCAACTAACCCAGCATCCCTAACCGCTGAGATCGAACGCTTGAGTTTAAGCAGTACGGGACAATTGAGCGTAGAGGCAACCCAAGCCATAAGCTATCAAGTTAGTCTCGATCGCACTGGCAACTTCAATTTGGTTATCCCCAATGCCAAGATTTCGGCAAATTTCCAACGCCCTAGCCTTGCTGCCAATAGCCCTATTGAGAGAATTAAGCTGTCGCAGGTTGGTAATGCCGTAGAAATTGGCATTAAAACGAGTGCTGGTTGGCAAATACGTGAAACGCCAAGGCTCAATAATAAACAAATCAAGCTCCAAATTTCCACGAGTGGGGTTGCTTCCAATCCTGCCAATCCATCACCTTTACCTACTAACAACCCTTCTCCGAATATTCCCCAAAATATAGGCGATCGCCGTCGGGGTGTAATCTATGTGGATGCAGGACATGGGGGCAATGACCCTGGTGCGGTTGGAAATGGCATTCAAGAGAAAGATGTCGTTTTGCCAATTAGCCTCAAGCTCGGACAAGCCCTACAGACTATGGGCTACACCGTTTATTACACCCGTACTAATGATGTGGAAATCGACTTAGAGCCTCGCGTTGCCGCAGCGGAGAGAATCAATGCCGATGTTTTTGTCAGCGTCCATGCTAATTCGCTTGCCGCAGGCAATAGCGATATCAGTGGGATTGAGACCTATTACTCGCGTAACTCAACGATTGGCAGGGAACTGGCAAGCTACGTGCACGAACAGATTATTGCAGGGACTGGAGCAAATGATCGCTCGGTTAGAGGTGCAGGTTTTTATGTAATTGCCAGAACTTCGATGCCTGCGATTTTAGTCGAGACGGGCTTTGTAACGAATCCAGCCGAAGCAAGGAATTTAAATAGCCCAGATTACCAAAAACGGATGGCAGATGCGATCGCGCGCGGGATCGATCAATTTATGCGCGTCCGAGGTAGATAATAGCAATTCCCAAAATGGCGTTGCCATTTTGGGAATTGCTAGCATCGCTCAGGCGGCAGGAGATTTAGAAAATTCCAAGGGAGAATGGGACTGTTGCTGTTGTCGTGCATCGGTGATCAGCCAATCTAGGGCTGCCGCTTGCAAATCGATCGTTGCACCTGTTTTATCAACACAGTAACGACCAAATACCAATTTATCGACTAGCCGCACATCAGACAGACGGGAATACTCAAAAATCACACTCCGTTCAACCACCGCGCCACTACAAACATGACAATTAGGACCAATCATTGTCGGACCAATGATGGTTGCTCCATCCTCGATTTGAGTCATGCCACCAATATAAACAGGGCCGCGAATATCAACTTTGTCCCAATTAACCGAAACATTTAAACCTGCATAAATCCCTGGCTTAACTTCATGCCCAGGAATATTAACGTTTTTAATCTTGTCAAGTAGGACATCTTGGATTGCCTGCCAATAGTCGGGAACCTTACCAATATCCACCCATTGAAAGTCCATCGAAATGGCATGGAAAGGTAAATCGGCTGCCACCAATTTGGGGAACAAATCACTACCAAGGTCAAATTCTAGCCCTGACGGGACATAATCAAGAATTTCAGGTTCAAATATATAGATGCCTGTATTGATCGTATTGCTCAGGGCATCTTCAATCCTTGGTTTTTCTTGAAATTGCTTAATTCTGCCATCAGAATCAGTAACCACTACCCCATAGCTAGAAACCTGATCTCTAGGGACAGTTTTAGTAATAATCGTAGCTAGGGACTTTTTTTGACGATGCCAATTCACAGCATAGGTGAGATCAAGATCGATCAAAGCGTCGCCACAAAGGACAACAAAGGTATCATCAAAAAACGGGGAGAAATCTTGGATTTTTTTTAGTCCTCCTGCTGAACCAAGCGCACTACCTTGGAGCTTGCCATCAATAATGGTTCCCTCAAAGGAATATGCCATTTGTACGCCAAATTTTTGACCATCTCGAAAATAATTCTCGATCTCTTCCGATAGGTGGCTAACGTTAACCATGATCCGATCGAAGCCATGCTGTCTTAGTAGCTCAACTAAAAACTCCATCACAGGCTTTTGCATGATGGGAATCATGGGCTTAGGCATGATATTCGTGATCGGGCGGATTCTAGTACCTTTACCCGCAGCCAAAATCATGGCTTTCATAAATTACGTTCTCCTCTCACTACGATTAAATGGCACTTGCATAAGCACCTCGGCATTATTAAAAACTCTAATCTCCAAAGTTATGCCGATCGCTATGCTAAAGGCAAACTATTGGGAATTTTATTTTTAATTATGCTTACCTACTCATCTAAAATTTAGTTTACTAAGCTCTGCCAAAGCTCCCTAAAAACCGTCTTATCATACCTTGTAATACCATTTCCCTGAAGTGTGCCAACACTTTAGAAAACTAAAAACTAAACTCAGCAAGGTTTTTAAGTTCAAAAAATAGCAAATTATTGCAAGCCCCAAGAAGAGAATGGCGGCGCTTTGCGCCGCCATTCTCTTCTTGGGGCTTTATATCAGAACTAACGGGCTTAAAAATCAATGCTACGACTGTTATATAAACTCATGGCTTTTTCTAACCCATCCGCTAAAATGCTGGTTACTGTAGATTCGGCAAGGTTAAGAATTTCAGGTAATACTTTAGTTTCTGTAACGGAAAATCCACCGAGAACGTGATTAGTGACATTTTGATTGGCTTTAGTAGCGATCGCTTCATCACTACCCGATCTACCACCTCGACCGATACCCAGACGGAGGCGGGGAAAATTTTGCGTGCCCAGATGCGCGATTATGGATTTCATACCATTATGTCCGCCCGCAGAACCAGAGGGACGCAATCGCAGCTTACCAAGGGGTAAATCCATATCGTCATATACAACCAAAATATTTGCGGGGCTGCCTTTAAACCAATCCGCACAGGCGCGAACAGACTGTCCCGACAAGTTCATATAGGTAGTGGGCTTAAGCAAACGAATCTTATTACCGACCAATCCACTTGACAATCGCCCCTCACCAAAGAGCCCATAAAAGCGTTTTTCCTTGCCAAGGGAGATATTCCAAGATGTGGATAGGCGATCGATCGCCATAAAACCAATATTGTGCCGAGTGCGATCGTACTCTGCCCCAGGGTTACCCAGTCCTACAATTAAAGATATGGATTGAGTCTCAAGCATCCGTAGCAGTTGTTACTTCCCTAGTTTGTTCTGAAGAGGTGGCAACAGGAGCAGCAACAGATGCCGCTTCAGGACTCGGCGAAGATAGGGTTGCCGAGGATGTCGCAGGGGCTGCCTCAGCAATTGTTATGGGTTGCTCTAACCGCTCGGCTTCACGCTTAAATTCCGATTCAAATTCGCGGGAGGCATCTTGAAAACCTTTAATAGCTTTACCCATACTACGCCCAATTTCTGGCAGCTTTTTGGGACCAAAGATCAACAGAGCAACGAGCATGATCAGAATCATTTCAGGCAAACCAATACCAAAAATATTCATCAAGAATGACCTTCTTTTTAGACGAGTTAGACGAGTGAACTATTAGCGATCGCAAACCAGAGACCGTCGGCGATCGGTCGATCCTGAATTTTAGAATTTATCAAAAAATCTATCAATTAAGTAGCTGGGCATAATTAAAA
>NZ_LIRE01000648.1 GCF_001402795.1 Pseudanabaena sp. 'Roaring Creek' | reverse complement strand
ATCTTTGTTTGATCCGTCTGTACTTATGCTTTCTATTAAATTTTTCCGTTGATGAGTCCGAGAAAAATGTATAGGCATATACAAACTAGACAGGCTTGGGTCTGTTGTTATAAATCTAAATAATCTATATATTCACTGAGGAAAAACTTAAGGTGCTGGTTTATAAGTTACGTCAAAAAAGGAAAAATAGTACCGTAAATTGGTTGACCTGTATCCCTCTTGCTGCTCTGATTGGTGTTTTTTGGGTATATGCGGCTACTGCTCAAACAAATCCTCAAAATCTACCAACAACGGAAAGCATTCAACAAAGTATGGTCGCGCTTAAAGTCGGTTTAGATACGCTCTGGGTTGTTATCGCCTCATTTCTGGTATTTTTTATGAATGCAGGCTTTGCTTTAGTTGAGTCTGGGTTTTGTCGAAGAAAAAATGCGGTTAATATTCTGACCAAAAATCTGATCGTATTTGCGATCGCCACCATCGCATATTGGGCAGTAGGCTTTGGCTTTATGTATGGGGACAATGGTGGTAATACCTTTATTGGGATGAAAGGGTTCTTTCTGCAAGCTGTAGATAACAGTCCTGCGACCCTTGGTGAATATAAAGGAGATTTCCCTGGGCTTAGTTGGACGGGAATCCCCCTAGAAGCAAAATTCTTATTCCAGTTAGTGTTTGCCGCAACAGCAGCAACAATCGTTTCGGGGGCGGTCGCCGAGCGCATTAAATTCCTTGCCTTTTTGCTATTCAGCTTTTTGCTAGTGGCTTTGTCCTATCCCATCACTGGACATTGGGTTTGGGGTGGTGGCTGGCTAGCAAATTTAGCTAAAGATGCTCAGGGAGCAACCACTGGAGCTTTCTTTGATTTTGCAGGTTCTACCGTTGTTCACTCCGTTGGTGGCTGGGCGGCTCTCATTGGTGCGGCTTTATTGGGGGCAAGGTCGGGTAGATACACTGAGGATGGTAAAACTCGCGCAATTCCCGGACATAGCATGAGTTTGGCAACCTTAGGTTGTTTGATTCTATGGCTAGGATGGTTTGGATTTAATCCAGGCTCGACTATGGCTGCCAATGGTCGTCTCATCGCTCATATTGCTTTGACCACAAATATGGGGGCTTCTGCAGGAGGGATCGCCGCTACGATCGTGGCATGGCTTTATTTGGGCAAACCAGATCTATCGATGATCGTGAATGGGATATTGGCGGGATTAGTCTCGGTAACGGCCTCTTGTGCGTGGATTACCTTGCCTAGTGCTTTAATCATCGGTGCGATCGGTGGCGTACTTGTGGTGTTTGCTGTGGGCGTTTTTGACAATCTCAGAATTGACGATCCCGTAGGGGCTACTTCCGTTCATTTATGTTGCGGTATTTGGGGCACTCTGGCGGTTGGTCTATTTGCCGTCGGTCAAAAAACAGATATAGGCGGCGGTTATATTTTGCAAGCTGGTGCTGGTCCTAAGGCGGGTTTATTCTTTGGTGGCGGTTTTGAACAACTTTTATACCAGACGATAGGGGCTATCTCTGTGGGTGGTTTTACGGTTGCTTTTAGCTTTATGGCTTGGTACGTGATTTCCCTAATCACCTCTGGTATTCGCGTTGAGGGTGAGGAAGAGTTTAAAGGTTTGGATATTTCCGAACATGGAATGGAAGCCTATTCTGGTTTTCTCAAGGAAGGTGAAAGCTAATTTTGGGCTGAAGAATCCTTACAGTGCTTATGGCAGCGCGAAGCGCTGCCATAAGCACTGTAAGGATTCCATGTTACCTTTGTCGTGGGTGGTACAGGCACTTAATTTTTTTTTGTAAAGTTCATCCTAATTCCGATGGGGTTATCGGGGTATAATAGTGGGGCAAAGAAGTTATACGCATACAAATTTCGATAGTTGAATCATGACAAACACTGTAGTGAATACTGCCAAAGTATCAAAGGTTGAAGTACTTAAGCAAAAAAGCGACTTTTTGCGTGGTCCCATCAATACTGAGCTAACCGATGGCAATCCATTTTTTAGTCAGGATGGTTTGCAAATTCTCAAGTTTCATGGTTCCTATCAACAAAAAGAGCGAGATTTTGAAAAGATAAAGGCTAAGGGAGAGGAAGCGCAGTACAGCATGATGTTGCGTACTCGTAGCCCAGGGGGAGTTATTCCTTGGCAATTGTATTTGGCACTAGATAAACTTTGCGATAAGTATGGAAACCATACTTTGCGGGCGACAACACGCCAAGGTTTTCAGATTCATGGCATTCTCAAGGAGAATCTGAAGACAGTAATCGCAGACATCGCTAGAAATATGGGTTCGACGATGGGGGCTTGTGGTGATATCAACCGTAATGTGATGGCTCCTTCGGTTCCCTTTAAGAATAAGCCCGCATATGCCTATGCCCGTGAGTATGCTTTCAAAATAGCAGATTTGCTAGCGCCTAAGGCTGGAGCCTATTACGATATTTGGTTGGATGGAGAAGTTGCGGTTACTGCCTCTGAAGCTCCAGAGGTAACTGAAGCGCGCAACCGTCAAGGAACGGGAACAGCGCAAACCAATATTAGCGATGTGGAGCCTATCTATGGCTCTCAGTATTTGCCTCGTAAATTTAAGATTGCGATCGCCGTTGCTGGGGACAACTCGGTTGATCTTTATACCAACGATCTGTCGCTGGTGGTCATTACCAACGCACAAAACGAACTGGAAGGCTTTAATGTCTATGTCGGTGGTGGCTTGGGACGCGCTCACAATAATGATGCGACCATTGTGCGTCTTGCCGACAGCATTGGCTTTGTCCCTGTCGCCCAAATTTATGATGCGATCAAAGCGATCGTTTCTTTGCAAAGGGACTATGGCGATCGCCACAATCGTCGCCATTCCCGCTTCAAGCATATTTTGCATGAATGGGGATTGGAAAAGTTCAAACAGGTGTTGCGGGACTATTACCCCACGCCCCTAGCTCCCGCACGCGAGTTACCCCCCTTCACATATCAGGATTATCTTGGCTGGCACGAGCAAGGCGATGGTAAATATTTTGTGGGTATCTCCATTGAAAATGGTCGGGTGATTGATCGCGAGGGGCTAAAACTAAAAACAGCGCTTCGCGAAATCAGCGAGCAATTTCACCATGATTTTGTACTGACTCCCAATCACAATCTGTTGATTACAGAGGTTGCTGCCGATGAGAAAGAGGAGATTCAAAAAATCCTCGATCGCTGCGGTGTGCTCGCTCCCCATCAGATCGATTCCCTCGTACGTTACTCGATGGCTTGTCCTGCCTTCCCCACCTGTGGATTGGCGATCGCCGAGTCAGAACGCGCCTTGCCAAATGTATTGGCGAGAATCCGCGAACTATTGGTGCGTTTGGGCTTAGAGAATGAAACCTTTGTCACCCGTATGACAGGCTGTCCCAATGGTTGCGCCCGTCCCTATATGGCTGAGCTAGCTTTTGTTGGCAGTGCCGCCGATGAATACCAAATTTGGCTGGGTGGTAGTTTTAACTCGACTCGTTTGGCTCAGCCCTACGTGCAGCGCTTGCATATCAATAATCTTGAAAAGGGCTTAGAGCCTCTATTTGTTTATTTCAAAAATGAGCGAGCCGCGGGTGAAACCTTTGGTGATTTTTGCGATCGCAAAGGCAATGAAGACTTGCGGAAGTTTGCGGAAGCCTATGTGCCTGAGCTTGAAGAAAATGAGCCGAAGGGCAAACGTAAAGATGTACGCCATCGCGTTACTCTATCGACGAAATCCTACGAACTCTTGAAAAAAGCGGTGGAAGAACAGGGTGCATCGATGAAGGATATTGTGGAAACTGCCTTGATCAAATATTTGCAATAGGTAACTCCCAAAGACAGGGCTGTCGCTCAGCGGCAGCCCTGTCCTGCCGATACTGATGCACTAATACCAATTTACGAATACCAATTTACGAAAGTGTGACAACACTATTAAAAAACAAAACCAGAGAGAGTACCGCCCGCTATACGGGCGGTACTCTCTTCTAGGTTTTTAGTTTATTTATGCTGAGCTACTTATTTAGTCCTTGAATCAAAATTCCGTTCCATTACTAGAAGCGGCGCGACGATATTTATCCATCGATCATGCTGCTTTTTATACCCCAGGACATAAACGCAGTCGGGGAATTAACCACGAATTGCTCGAACTATTCGGTAAGTCTGTTTTTCAATTGGATTTACCCGAACTGCCAGAAATAGAAGAGGCGATCGCTGATGCCGAAACATTAGCTGCCACAGCCTACGGGAGCGATCGCGCTTGGTTCTTGACCAATGGCTCAACCTGTGGTGTGCAAGCGATGCTGTTAGCAACCTGTCAGGAGGGAGACAAGGTATTAATTGGGCGTAACTGCCATAAATCAGCGATCGCCGCCTTAGTTTTGACGGGAGCAACGCCTATTTATTTGCCAACGGAATATTTGCCAGAATTCGATCTGGACTTGGGCGTAAGTCCTGCAACCCTAGAACTATTCTTACAAAAGCATCCCGATACCAAAGCAGTGCTGTTGGTCAGCCCCAACTATTTTGGGGTCTGTGGCGAATTGGCAAAAATGGCGGCGATTGCCCATGCTAGCAATATTCCCCTCTTGGTCGATGCTGCCCACGGAGCGCATTTAGGATTTCATACCGATCTGCCGATCTCTGCCCTGCAAGCAGGAGCCGATCTGGTGGTGCAATCCACCCATAAGGTTGCTGGCAGTCTCACCCAATCTTCGATGTTGCATCTCAAAGGCGATCGCATTGCCATCGACCGCATCGATCGCGCTTTACAAATATTGAGATCTAGCAGTCCTAATCTATTCCTGATGATTTCCCTTGATGTAGCGCGGCGACAGATGGCGATCGAAGGGCAGGAATTATTAACAGAAACCTTGCGCTTATCTACCGAAGCACGATCGCGACTAAGTCAACTGCCTAGCCTACTTACCCTCAGTCAAGCCGAAGTGCCAACCCTCGATCCGACGCGGTTAACCGTGATGGTCGATCGCCTTGGTATTACGGGTTTTGAAGCTGATACGGTTTTCCATTCTCATCTGGGGGTGATGGCGGAAATGCCGACCCTAAGCCAACTAGTTTTTATTCTCAGTTTGGGCAATCATCAAGCCGATGTCGATCGCCTTGTACGTGCTTTTCAGCAACTTCCCAGTCACATCAAGGAGCCTTCCTTCAGACCCGATCGCCAATTTTTGCCAATTTCTCTGCCAATCCCAAGACTTACCCCGCGTGATGCCTATTTTGCTCAAAGCGATCGCCTTGATCTTTCGCAAGCGATCGGGCGAATTAGTGCGGAATCTCTCTGCCCTTATCCTCCTGGCATTCCCTTGATTTGTATTGGCGAAGAAATCACGGCGGAGACGGTAAGTCTTTTGCAAGCGATCGCGCGATCGGGCGGGATCGTTAATGGAGCCAGTGATGCCAGTCTTGCCACAATTAGAGTTGTTAAGTAAGGGTTTTAGAATCACAAAATGGCGAAGCCATTTTGTGATTCTAAAACCCTTACTGGGTTTGGTTTTCAATTCCCAAAAGCGTAGCCACACTTTTGGGAATGGGTCTTAAAGCCCAAAGTAGAGATGCGGCGCGAAGCGCCGCATCTCTACTTTGGGCTTTAAGACCCACGAAATAGTCATGCCATTTTGGGAATTGGTATAAAATGGGTTGTGATTTTAGATTACAAAAATTTCATGTCATCTACCCCAGCCCAAATCCTGCAAAACCGTCTCAGTTACCAAGGCAGTAAGTTTTCCTTCCATGTCGATCGCCTTAAACTACCCAATGGTGTAACGGGAGAATATTCCTATATCAAGCACCCTGGGGCGGGTTTGGCAGTACCAATCACTGCCGATGGCAAATTTGTCTTGGTCAAGCAATATCGATTTGCGATTCAAGGCTATCTATTAGAATTTCCTGCGGGAACCTTGGAAGTTGGCGAAGATAGTGATATCACGATCGCACGCGAAATAGAAGAGGAAACAGGATATAAAGCTAATAAATGGCAATACCTTGGCGGTTTCTACATCTGTCCAGGTTATTCCGATGAGATCATTCATGCCTATCTAGCCCAAGATTTAGAGAAGCTAGAGCATCCTCCCGCGCAAGATGAAGATGAAGAAATAGAAGTGGTCTTACTCAGTCGCGCTGAAATTGAGGATCTATTGCGATCGCCCAGTGCTGACGCAAGACTTGATGCCAAGTCCATCACGGCTTTTTATCTAGCCCTGCAAGCAATTTAGGATTAGAAAAAACAGCGTTTTGCGCTGTTTTTTCTAATCGCTGTTTTTTTAATCCTTGAAACTGTTGGAAGCTAGATCTAACGTCACTTGACGAAGTTGTAGATAGTCCATTGGATCGACTGCGGTTTTACCATCGGGCTGTACTTCAAAGTGTAAATGCGGACCCGTACTAAATCCTGTCGAGCCCACTTCCGCGATCGCTTGCCCCTTGCGGACTACTTGCCCTTTGGCGACATAAACCCTATTGGCGTGAGCATAAAGGGTCACCGCCCCATTGTCATGCTGCAACTCGACAATATTGCCATAGCCGCCATCCGTCCATCCCGCATCGCTAACTACGCCATCGGCAGCAGCAAAAATAGGTGTGCCCGATGGCGCGGCAAAATCCACTCCTTTATGGAGCTTTCTTTCGCCAGTAATCGGATGTACGCGCCAGCCGAACCCAGAACTGATCGCAGCCCCAGTGATAGGTAGAGTGAAATTAGCAACACTGTTAAGATCGATCGCCGCAATATTTTGAGGAAGTTGCATTGTCCATTTTCCTGGTTGTGAGGATTTTAGGCGCAAATCCTGAGGATTGAGCGTAATTTCAGGGGACAGTTCGACTACCATTCTGGTGGTATTAGCATCAACCTGTCCGACTCTAACTGCCTGTACTCCACGACCTACACGCCGCCTGACCGTAGGTCCTTGATAGATGATGCCTGGAAGATCGATCACGATGCGAGTGGGATTGCTAATTACCGTTCCCTTGGGCTCAATGTCATTTTTGAGTGAAAATTCGATCTTGCTATCGTTCAGATCGTATACAAAAGTTTCCAACCGATTTGCCTGAGCAATGGGAGCAGCGATCGCCAAACTACTAGTCAATCCACATAGAGTTAGCCCTAACAAACGAAAATTTAAGGCTCTCGATTTGTTGAATAATCGACGATGACTAAACAAATTAAATAACAAATTAAATAACTGTTGGGAGCGAGACATAAAGTTTTGTATGCGCTGTAGGACGGTTGAGAGCAAGCTACAAGCCGTACATAAATGCACAAGAAGCCCTGTAAGAAGACTTGTAGAAGGCTGGGATGATGCTCTGAAAATTTCCGTAACGAGAACGAGTGAGATTCTACATCAATTTTGATGAAATGTGACAACTAGCGACGATTAATCTGCTAAAAAATTGTTTTTGCCAGCAATTAATACCCGTTCAGAAAATAGCTTTGCTATTTTCTGAACCTATAAGCAAACCCCAAAAGATAAGTGGCTGCGCGAAGCGCAGCCACTTATCTTTTGGGGTTTGCGCTTAAATTCAAACCAAGAGATTTTTACAATTGTGGCTTCGCCACAATTGTAAAAATCTCTTGGTTTTTTTGAGATCGAAGATTGCGGAAAGAAGCAAGAGAAGGGGCGCAAAGCGCCCCTTCTCTTGTGAAGATGTTATAAAAATGGAATTTTTAAGATACAAAACTAGCGATCGCCTGCTCGACTATGGCTAGGGCTTGGTCGATCTCGGTTGCCGAAACGATTAGCGGTGGCACAAACCGCACCACCATAACACCCGCAGGCACTAACAGCAAACCATGCTCGATGCCGGCGGCAACCACGTCACGGGCTTGGATATTACTGGATTCTTGCAGTACTAAACCATCGATCAAGCCCCAACCTCTCACTGAAGCAATATGTTGGGGATAGCGATCGCAAATAGCCTGTAGTCCCGTGCGCAGTTGTTGACCGCGCTCTCTGGCATTGGCGATCAGATTATCATCGACCATCGTATTGCAGACCGACAGCGCCACCGTGCAGGCAAAGGGATTGCCCCCAAAAGTACTGGCGTGATCGCCAGGCTCAAACACATCGCAATGCGCCTTGCACATCATCGCTCCGATGGGAATGCCCCCACCTAAGCCCTTTGCTGAAGTAAAGATATCGGGCTGGATACCGAGGTTTTCGTAACCCCAGAGCATCCCACTGCGTCCCATACCCACCTGCACTTCATCGATAATCAGCAGGATCTTCTTCTCGTCACAGATTTCTCTAATTCTGGCAAAATAGGCGCGATCGCCAGGATTGACGCCCCCCTCTCCCTGCAAGGGTTCGAGCATGATCGCGCAGAGTCTACCTTCGTATTTCTGTACGGCAACCTCAAGGGCGGCGATGTCATTGTAAGGAATATAGTCAAAGCCCGATACGAGAGGAGCAAAATTTTTATGATATTTGGGTTGACCCGTCGCAGTCACTGTTGCCAGAGTTCGCCCGTGAAAACTGGCATTGGCTGTCAAAATTAAAGGATCGGTAATACCAAGCTTAGTATGGGCATATTTACGGGCTAACTTAATCGCTCCCTCATTGGCTTCTGCCCCTGAGTTGCAGAAAAAAGCCTTGTCTGCACAGGAGTTTTGTACCAGCCATTTAGCCAATTGCCCTTGAGCCGCAAAATAAAACAAATTAGATGCGTGGTGCAGGGTTTGAATCTGATCGGTTACCGCCTTTATCATGGCAGGATGTGCGTGTCCCAACGTACAAGTAGCAATGCCCGCTACGAAATCTAAATATTCCTTGCCATTGCTGTCCCAAACGCGACAGCCTTCGCCGCGATCCAAGGCGATCGGAAAGCGAGCATAGGTATTCATCACATACTGATTAAACTCGGCGATCGCGTCATGAGAAACTTGACTGGCAGCCTGAGCTTGAGATTGTACTTCTAGCGTAGTTGGCGACATGGATAAAAATGGGATAATGCTGTTAATTTCATTATGAATGATATGAGAGTTTTCGTAGGAACTTCTGTAGTGGAATTAGCCGATTAAGGCGTAGATTATTTGGAGGTGTAGCGTTGACACACCTCTAATACCAATTACCAAAAGTGTGGCTACACTTTTGGTAATTGAAAACCAAACCCAGTA
>NZ_LIRE01000385.1 GCF_001402795.1 Pseudanabaena sp. 'Roaring Creek' | reverse complement strand
CTTGGCGACAGCTATAGTAAGCGAATTAGGAAGTAGCTAGGCATAAGTAAACTTAAAACCTAGAAGAGCATACCGCCCGCGCAGCGGGCGGTATGCTCTCTGGTTTTGGTTTTTAATTATGCTTAACTACTTATAAGTTGGGTATGTCCTTTTTGTTTGTATTGAGATTGTTGCAAGGTCTGCAAGTTGATTATGGAAGTTAGATTTCGAGAATGCGACTGGTTTGATTTATGGATCTGGATAAAATTTAATGAGGTTCCTTCTCAGTCAGAGAAGCAACTCTTAGACGAAGTATTTAATTCTTGGTTTTTACTGGGCAAATTAGGTGGTTTCAATGCTTGTAATATGCAGGTACAGGAAACGGGTGTGGATGTCAGTTACTTCGACTATGACAACCAAGCTGCCGAGGACGAGATGATGTCAGTCATGCATAATATGACCGATCTCGAATACGAAAATGAATGGGCGCGTTGTTGGGTTGACCTAGGAACAACCGATGCGATCGCGATCGATATCTTAGTTAATGCCTTGCGCCAGTTTGACAAGGAATATGTGGCGATCGAGGAAGTTATTATTGGCGGTCAAAATTCTGACTGGTTGGTCGAGCCTAAAAGCTTAGACGACGAAGACTACGATCGCTAAACTCTTACGGCGCTTTGCGCTCAAATCCAAACCAAGAAACTTTTCTGCAAGTGTTGCGAAGCAACACTTGCAGAAAAGTTTTTGATATTTTTTTGATCGAAAATTGCTAGATCGGGACATAAATCCCAAGCATTGATTGGCGGCACGAAGTGCCGCCAATCAATGCTTGGGGTTTGATTTGTCCTAAATCAAGGGACTGTAGCGATAAGATTGGTATAACTACTTAAGTTTAGAGGAAAACCAAAATGCGTGTTTTACATACGATGATTCGGGTTAGTGATTTAGAGCGATCGCTGGATTTCTATAGCAATGTCCTCGGCATGAAGATCTTACGTCGCAAAGATTATCCCGATGGGCGGTTTACCCTCGCTTTTGTTGGCTATGGCGATGAATCTAGCAATGCCGTAATCGAGTTAACTCACAATTGGGATACCAATGCCTATGACATCGGTACGGGCTACGGGCATATTGCTTTGGGTATGGAAAATATCTATACAGCCTGCGATGCAATTCGGGAAAAAGGTGGCAAGATCGCGCGGGAACCAGGACCGATGAAGCATGGGACTACCGAAATAGCCTTTGTTGAAGATCCCGATGGCTATAAGATCGAACTAATTCAATTGAAATAATATAGGCAGCTAGGCATAATTAAAAACCAAAACCAGAGAGCGTACCGCCCGCTTTGCGGGCGGTACGCTCTTCTAGGTTTAAAGTTTACTTATGCTTAGCTACTTACATCAATAAAAAAACTTGTTTTGCCTTTCTTGGCAATAGGCTATGTAAGTTTCTGAAGATTGATATAAAAATTGTTATAAGCTTTAAAGCTGCACACCAGTAGCCTAGTCATGCGTAGACCCCGATATACTCCCTCTTGGCAATCCAAGCGCAAATCTTGGTTGCGGAACACCCTACTCCTTATTTTTGTTGGTTTGCCTTTACTGTTGATATTGGCAGAACTGATCGCACGAGGAGCCGTTTTAGCAACTGGCAGTACTAACCAACTCGTCCCCAATAAAACTGTAGCGATCGCCCAGTCCTATGCATTTAAGTTGCAAGATTCCAATGGTAATAACTATCCTGGGCTGCCCGATGCAGGGTTGTTGCATATAAAACGTAGTCCTCTGTTGGGCTACGAAATATTACCCAGTCAGAGTAGCGACTATTGGCAAATCAACGATCAGGGCTTTCGCCAAGATTCATCTGTTCCGATCGAAAAGCCTGCTAATGAGATCCGCATATTTTTAGTGGGTGGCTCTACCGCCTTTACAAACATGGCGGAAAAGAACCAAAAGGCTTTGGCATTTAAAATTGAGAAATTGCTGAATGATCGCGTTCGCGCTCAAAATAGCAGCCCTGAAAAGTTTAAACCTAAGGAAATACCCTACTTTGCCGATCAAATTGAGGCAATGCGAGCTTTGCCCCCAAGGATCCGTGATGGTAGTTATCGTGTGATTGCTGCCGCCGCTCCTGGATATAGTTCTGGCAATGAACTGGCCTTACTAGCCCATCGAGCGCTTGCCTATAATCCCAACGCCTTGCTGATTTTGGATGGTTACGAAGATATGCGATCGCCTAGCAATCAACCTGCTCGCGAAATCGGGAACGTCGAGCAAATGTTACGCGATCCGATCGCTCAATATCGACAGCATCAAACCCAGCAATTTAATAATTGGTTAAATTCGCTTTACCTAGTCAAGGCATGGCAAAAATGGGTGGCTCCTGCCGATATCACCGTATTTAGTTCTGAATACCAAACCTTTAATGCCGAACAACTGGCTAAAGATCCCAAGGAACTCCAAAAAAGGCTCGATCGCTATCTTTACAATACGCAGCAAATGATCAAGCTGGCTAATGGTATCCCTTCTTTGATCGTGCTTCAGCCCGAGATCACTGGCAAGCAAAAATCCTTAACTAAGGAGGAAGAAGGTATTCTCAAATCCTTGGGCAAAGAATATAGCGATCGCGCTGCTAATGCTTACAAACTGGCAGAACAAACTCTTAACAGTAGTTCCCTGAAGTCCAAATTTGTTAATTTCTATCAGGTCTTTCAAGATACAAATCAACAGGCTTTTATCGATCCGATCCATTTAACTGAAGCGGCAAACGATCTGTTGGCACAAAAACTCTATGAAAGTACTGAGCAACTATTTCTAGTGCAGCCTCAATCAAATATGCCAATTGGAGAAGGAGATACGCCAAAGTCACCAGTGGTAGTCCCAGAAGCGCCCACCACACCGATCAATAGGACTAATATCTTACCTGAGAGCCTAAAAAATCTTAAAGGACTGTAATACCAATTCCCGAAAGTGTGACAACACTTTTGTGAATTAAAAACCAAACCCAGTAAGGATTTTCAGAGTTCAAAATGGCGTAGCCATTTTGAACTTGGTATAGCTATAGCCCAATAAGTTAAGACATAAAACCCAGAAGAGTGTTGCGGCGCTTCTCGCCGCAACACTCTTCTGGGTTTTGTTTTTATCCTAACATAACTGGCTACTGCTATATAATGCTGACATGGCGATGCGAGATTGGCTTACATTGCAAAATTGTAGATCGCTTAACCCGAACTGACGTTAAACTAAATAGGATTAGTGAGTTTAATAAATATTTATGGTAGAACCAATTTTGTCGGGCATTTGCCTCGGTCTTATTTTCATTACCCTTGGCGGACTATTTTTTGCTGCTTATCAGCAATACCGTCGCGTCTAGTCCGAATAAGTACCTCAGCATAATTAAAATCCAGATCTAAAACCTGCGGCGCACGCGTAGCTCGCGCCGCAGGTTTTAGGTTTTCATATTTAATTAAGCCCAGTTATACCAAGTTAAGAAATGGCGTAGGCATTTCTTAACTTGAAACCCCTTGCGAGGCTTGGTTCTTATAGCTATAGCCAGTTATGTTAAAACATAAAACCCAGAAGAGTGTTGCGGCGAGAAGCGCCGCAACACTCTTCTGGGTTTTGTTTTTGTCCTAACATAACTGGCTACTGCTATAATTCACAAAATTGTTGTCACACTTTCGTTAATTGGCATTACTTATCTCAAAAAAAACAGAAGAGGTTTTTTACACCTCTTCTGTTTTTTGGTACAAACTTGGAATTTGCCTCAAAAATCGTCTCAAAAATCACCTCGAAATTTCCTTTAGTTTTAACCCTTGGTGGCTTCTTCAGGCTCTTCGGGTTGTTCTAAATATCGACAAATCTCATTGATTTTCATCCGATAGATATGCGGCCAGCCACCATTTGTTTCGATATCGCGTAGAAGATTAAAAAGCTCATGCCGACTAGTGGGTAAAGATGGTTGAAACAAATCGTCACGAATCCGCTTATGGAGTGCTTCGAGGACTCGCAAAATTTGCAAAAGATTGGCTGAACTACTCTGCTGAGCTTGAGCAGTCTCCCATAGGCGATCGGTAAGCTGCTCCAGTTCAGACAAATCATCAGTTTGTCCCTGTTGTGATTGTTTCTGTGATTGGATTTCAGTTTGTGCCAAGCTAAGTACCCTCGTGCGCGATAATATGATGATTGGAATTTTACAAATGTAAGTGTCTTTGGCGGGCTTATTTCTATGGCTAGTCTAAAGCACCACCAACTCCTTAACGATCTCAATTTAAAATCCCAAACTAGATCGTATTTTTAACAGAGTTATCATAGTCTGTGCTTTGCGCTATCTGTCCTAACTCTAAGATACTACCCGTTAAATCCTGTTAAATCCCGTTAAATTAAGAAGAGGTTATTTATGAAATTTCGTAGTTTTACGAAAGCAATTTTTACATTGTGTATCAGTTTATGTATGTTAGCGGCAAGCGGTCTATTTGCAATCAATGCGATCGCTGCAGTTGAGCCAGGCTTGACCTACGACCAAATTGTAAATACTGGCTTAGCTAATAAATGTTCGGACATTCTGGGTTCTTCTCGCGGGGGGCGTAACTTTATCCCTGTTGGAGTTGGTCAATCTGTAGAAATCACAGACCTTTGCTTAGAACCAACCTCATTTTTTGTTAAAGAGGAATCCTCTAACAAGCGGAAAAAACCTGAGTTTGTAGCTAGCAAGTTGATGACACGCTCGACCTCGAGTCTCGACTTTGTAAAGGCAAAGGTTACGGGTAACGCCGATGGCAGTCTTAACTTAATCGAAACCGATGGTCTAGACTATCAGCCCATCACCGTTAAAATGCCTGGTGGCGAACTGGTAGCGATTCTATTCACTATCAAAGGTTTCAAGGCTACCACTGCTCCTGGAGTCAATGGCATCACGACATCGGTTGATTTCATTGGATCTACTGATGTTCCCACCTATCGTGGTTCTGGCTTTATCGATCCTAAGGGACGTGGTTTAGCGATCGGATATGATTCTGCGGAAGCATTACCTGCAAAGCGTAACTCCTTTGATAACAGAAGTGTTAAGGATGACTCCACCTCCAAAGGTACGATGTCTTTACAAATCGCTAAGCTCAATGCCGATACTGGCGAAATTGCTGGTACTTTTGAGACCGAGCAAACTTCTGACAATGACCTTGGCGGTGTCGAACCTAAAGAAGTCCTCATTCGCGGTGTATTTTACGGAAAAGTTAACTCTTAATTTTGTTAGTGCTAAATAGTTAACGATGTCCGTCGGAAACCTATAAAGTTGCGCCCCTGCGGGGCGCAACTTTATAGGTTTGGATCTTTAATTAATTAAGCCTAGCTACTTATAAATCCTTGCCTTAATTTTTAAAAAGCAAGAAAAAAGAAGACATTGCTTAGCAATGTCTTCTTTTTTCTTACTTTACTCTTGTTTCTTCTGATTTGGTAGCGATCGCGAGCCAAGTTAAGTGACTGTAGCTATACATATAGCTGTCGCCAAGTGTAATAGGACATAAAACCCAAGAATTAATTGGCGGCGCTAAGCGCCGCCAATTAATTCTTGGGTTTTGATTTGTCCTAATTCAAGTGACTGTAGCTATAAAACCTAAGCAGAGAATCGCGTACTTCCCTGCTTAGGTTTTGAGTCTGAAACCATTTAAGTAATCACTTATATAGGGAATCCTGATATATATTTCTTGTAAATATAATATAAACTTAATTGAGTAGCTAAGCATAGATAAATTTCAAGCTTAAAAGCCTGTGTCGCTTATTTAGTAAGCGGCTTAGGTTCTTACGTTAGGATTTACCTATACTAAATTACTTACGAACTTAGGAATTGGGCTTCGTCAAAATAAGGAAAATAGGAGAAATTGATGCAAAAGTCACCTAGTCAGCTATCAAGTCAATCAATTACATGGATCGAACGCAATTTTATCGTTCGGGCTTTAGAATCCATCCAAGACTTGATCGTGATCTCCTTATGTCTCGGATTGTTTGGGGTGATGGTATTTCAGCTCAAGGCTATGTTTACTTCGCTATTGTCACCATCAAATTTCAACTTTCATGCCATAACTGCGGATATTTTATTTGTCTTGATTTTGGTTGAGTTGTTTCGATTGTTGATTATTTACTTGCAAGAACATCGGGTTTCGATCGGTGTAGCCGTCGAGGTTTCCATTGTTTCCGTACTGAGAGAGGTGATTGTACGCGGTGTCCTAGAAACTCCTTGGATTCAGATCTTGGCAACGGGTGGATTTCTATTAGTTTTAGCCGTACTGCTGTTGGTGAGGGTCTGGATCCCTCCGACTTTTGAGGGGATCGATCCTGAAACGCGAATCGTGCAAGCCTATAATTCGCATAAAGAAGTATTGAAGAATTAATCAATGCCACCGCCACAGGCGGTGGCACTGATTAACGTCAGTTCGGGTTAAGCTAGCAAATTTTAAAAGACCAAAAGTAAAGGCCTTGCTTAGCAAGGCTTTTACTTTTGGTCTTTGAGAGAGGGTTGGTCACGCAAACCTTCTCTCAAAGCCTTTTCAAATGATCCCGAATTCACGTTTGATACCAATTTCCAAAAGTGTGGCTACACTTTCGGAAATTGGTATCAAACCCAGTAAGGTTTTTAAAAACACAAAATGGCGTAGCCATTTTGTGTTTTGGTATGATTAATTTTGCAAATGTTTTTTAAAGAAGTCTAGAGTGTAACCAATTTCTAAGACTTGATTGCTGCGCTTGCTAGAGCCGTGACCTTCATCGGGGAAGATGACCAGTTGTGAGGGGATT
Source organism: Pseudanabaena sp. 'Roaring Creek' (assembly GCF_001402795.1). Taxonomy (GTDB): domain Bacteria; phylum Cyanobacteriota; class Cyanobacteriia; order Pseudanabaenales; family Pseudanabaenaceae; genus Pseudanabaena. The sequence goes on along the minus strand of NZ_LIRE01000385.1, from coordinate 2,971 downwards.
TTTTTCTGTTCGAGGATTTTTTGAATTTGGACAGCTTCCCCAACGGGGACGCGGGGATCGTTTGCTCCTTGAATGATCAGTAGGGGCGATTTGATACGATCGCTATAGGTGACTGGTGATAAGTCGATCAGAGCTTGACGGTCTTTGACGGGATCGCCATATTTACTGATCCGCAGGATGCGCCGATAGGGAGCGGTGTTATTTAAAAATGTAATCAGATTACTAATGCCCACGATCGATACGCCTGCATCATAGCTACCTGCAAATTTGGACATGCCCATGAGGGCGGCGTAGCCTCCATAGCTGCCACCGAGAATACCGATTTTGGGAGTGATGCCGTTGACTTGCCAATTTTTGCGAAGGTAAATCGATGCGTCTTCGATATCGGTGATTACCTTGAGACGATCGCTTCCATTGTCGGCATTGAGCCAAGCTTTGCCGTAGCCCTCACTACCGCGCACATTGGGCTCGACGAATACAAATCCTGCATTGACAAATATTTGAGCGTAACGATTAAATCCAGGGATGCTTTGTCCTTCAGGCCCTCCATGAAAATGCACGATTATGGGGCAGGGCTTTTTGAGAGGATTTTGAGGCGAATTTTCGCATTGGGGCGATCGATAAACAAACATGGGAATTGTCGCGCCATCTCTTGCGGGATAGCTCTCTAACTTAGCTACTGCGAACTTGCTCGTGTCAATTTCGGGGGTACTAGGCAATAACCATTGGGTGAGTCGATTGGTTTGCCAATCATAAATATAGCTAAGGCGTGGAGCTTTTGCGGTTTCCACACCAAGGGTTGTAAATCTTCCGTTACGGGTAGTTTGCCCCGCGTAAACATGATCGGCGTTAGGAAATTGGGGAAGCGAGATCGCCTCAAAGGTTGTCGCCGCGATCGCCTGCAAGCGGTTGTAGCCACCATCATTAATTGTGTAGAGAATGCGTTGGCGTTGGTCATCAATATTAAAGCTGGCGATATCCGCTTTGATCTCGGGCGTAATCGGGGTGAATTGTTGATTTTGGTAACGATAAAGACGACGAAACTCGCCAAACTTGGGAGTTAAGACTAAATATTCACCCTTATAGGCTCCATACTTGATGCTGTATTCTTGCTCTTCGTTTTGACCGATCAGAGGTGTTGTCTGACGAGTCTTGACATCATATTCGTAATATTCGCGGGATTGGCTACCTGTGGCTTTAGCAAAGAGAAATTTTTCGCGATCGCCTGTTTGAGGGTTCACATAAACATCGGCAATCCACCAAATCCCCTCACCGCCAGAAATTTGCACCTTTTTTTTGGTTTGCAAATCGTAGCGATATATGACCGATGAGTCGGGCTTGATGTCATTGGCACTGAAATAAATCGTGCGGGAATCATTACCGACATATTGCAGTAAAGTGCGTACACCTGCTTGGTGCTGAATTAACTCTAATGCTCCGCCGTTAGTTGATTGTAAATAAAGCCCTGGATTTTCCTCCCCTTGGCGATCGCGTGATAGCAATAGATATTTGCCATCGGGAGTTATCCCTGCGATCGTCGTGGCATCCTGTCCGCCCGTCACCTGGATCGGAAATCTTTGCGCTCCATCCAGTCTCCAAACCTGAACCGTACCCGTAATGCTCCAAGTAAAAAACATCTGCTTGCCATCGGGAGTTACCATTCCGAGCCCAGGTGATCGCACATCGAGGATAGCCTCGATCGGGCGAGTGACATTGGCGGGTAAAGCAGTTGGTGCATAACGTTTGATTGTGGCAGGATCAAGGCTATCCTTTCCTAAGCCTGAATATTGAGCTTGGGCAGAAAAGGGCGCTGAGAGGACATTTAAAAGCAGAATGCAACTGACTAAAAAACTTTTTTTCATTAGTTTTATCATTGTTTAATGATATTATCGTGATTTTTTGTATCTTTCTGTCATTTAGGAAAAACTTATTTTAAATAAATTTGTAGGATTGTAAGTCTCAACTAAATTTTAGACTTGTGATAAAACGCAAGTTCGATAGGGGAATACTAGGGTAAAGGGATAGAAATCTACTAAACGTTAGTTAATTTAAGAATTTTAGCGAGTAAAACCTATGAAAAAGTTATTGACTGCTTCTGCATTTTTGTCTGTTGCATCGATTTTCGGAATTGTTGGTAATGCCCAAGCAGCAACTATTTCTGCTTTGACAGGTTACTCAACTATGGGCGGAGCCTCTGCTGGTATGCAAGTAAGGGTTACCTTTGCCGATAATACAACCAGTACGGGGGTATGGTCTGCAATTAATTTCTACAGTGGTGTAGCTTCGGCTGATGGCTGGACTTTGTCTCAGTCGGGCGATACCTTTGGCAATCCTTGGACTTTTAGCAACAATTCGTCCAAAACTATTTCCTCCTTATTTATTAATGCGATCGCTGGTTCCACCTTATTTGACCGAACTAATCCCGATCCTGGTACGCCTGGTTCTGCTGCTGGATGGGATTTCACCCCAGTAAGTGGATCGTCGCCGACCTCGTTTACCTATAGCAATATTGTTAACCTTGTCGGTCAGCCTGCGGTTGGTGATCTTTATGCGGCTCTAACCATTAATTGGGATAGCGGCTTCTCCACGGGTAGTAACCTGAGTTTCATTGCCGATACAGACAGTGCAATTTCTGTGATCGATTCTTCCAATCCTCAACCCGTTCCCGTTCCTGCGGCTTTTATGGGTATTGGTTTGGCTGGAGCTTTCTTTGCTAAAAGAGAAATTAGTCGCAGACAAAAATCTCACAAAGCATAGCAATGCAGGCATTGCTGTAAGTAGCATTCCCAAGAAGAGAAGGTTGGCGCTTTGCGCCAACCTTCTCTTCTTGGGTTTTTATTGTGTCCTGATACAGGTAATGGCAGCTATAGTCGTTTTAAATAACTTGTAGACGGGCTTCGACTTCGCTCAGCCCTCGGTGTAAGCTAGCTGAGCGAAGTCGAAGCTGTAGTTTTTATTTGAATTATCTATA
>NZ_LIRE01000384.1 GCF_001402795.1 Pseudanabaena sp. 'Roaring Creek' | reverse complement strand
GCAATGTAGTCTATTGTGCGGAATCAAATTAATTTGACAGATTATGCAGGATATTTGGTCGGATAATACTACATATTTGCCAATTTAGGGATTATCCAATCGGGGCAAAAATTGTGAAGTAAACCTAAGATTAGCTGAGTTATAGCTATAGTCAGTAATGTTAGGACAAAGATCAAACCCAATAGGGAGTTGCGGCGCTTTGCGCCGCAACTCCCTATTGGGTTTGATGTCCCGATTTAAGTGACTATAGCTATAACATTCAGCGGGATAAATCATGGTGAAAACATATTGCCCAAGAATACCTTTGCAGGGTCAAGCATTTCGTGCGCTCAAAGCGATAAGTCTGATTATGGCGATCGGGCTCGGGCTAGCCAGTTGTGCTAATCAAGAAAATAAGGGCGTTGCTTCTAGGATCTCCCCTGCGGCTGATATTGTGGCTCAGTCCGAACAAGCTACACCTAACGCAGCAGATGCTTCTCCGAAAGCAGCGTTGCCACGTCCACAATTGATTAAGTCGGCAGAAATTTCTTTGCAAGTCAAGTCAATTGAAGAAAGTTCAAAAGTGATAGCGGAGATCGTCAGACAGCAGCAGGGCGATATTTTAGAGCTAAACGACTTTCGAGCGGGCAACTCGGTTACCGCGCAGTCAGTTTCCTTAAAAATTAGAGTTCCCCAAGATCGCCTCGATTTGGTACTGGAGGCATTGTCCCAGTTGGGGCTTGTGAAGGGAAGATTCCTAAAAGCAGAAGATGTAACCAATCAATTAGTGGATCTACAGGCGAGACTTAAAAACTCTCGACAAACGGAGGTGCAGTTACAGGAGATTTTGAAGCAGACAGGCTCGGTTGGCGATGTGCTGAAAGTCACGCAAGAACTCAGTCGAGTGCGAGAATCGATTGAGCAGGTTGACGCGCATCTGACTAATTTAAAAAATCAGGTTGCCTATTCCACCGTGCAGGTTAGCCTAACCGCAGAGGTTTCCGTTATTGCCCCCCAATCCGATCTCGGATCGCAATTACAAAATACTTGGAATAATGCGACCCATTCCGTCACAGTTGTGAGCATCGGTCTATTAAAGCTCTCGATCTGGTTAATGGTTTACTGTCCGTACTGGCTAATTCCCCTAGCAGGTTTCTTGTTCCTGCGCCATCGTCGCCGCCAACTAACAAAGTTGCAGGATTCAAATTCTCCTATTAACTCAGATAATTAGCTTTGGCGATTAGTGCTTTGGCGATCGCTCACTTTAGCAACCAAGCAAATTATAAGTAGTTAAGCATAAGTAAACTTAAAACCTAGAAGAGCGTACCGCCCGCTACGCGGACGGTACGCTCTCTGGTTTTGGTTTTTAATTATGCTTAACTACTTAGCTGTTGCTACGCGAGACAAAATCAAAACCCAAGAAGAGAAGGTTGGTGCGAAGCACCAACCTTCTCTTCTTTTATATACTGATACACTTGGCGACAGCTATA
>NZ_LIRE01000383.1 GCF_001402795.1 Pseudanabaena sp. 'Roaring Creek' | reverse complement strand
GTTTCTGCACAGAGCTTAACATCCGATGGCACGCTGTCTACGACGGTCACCAGTCCCGACAATCTCAACTTTACGATTACCAATGGCAATCAGCCCAGTAATGGAGCAAATCTATTCCATAGTTTTAGTCAATTCTCAGTACCGACGGGAGGTTCGGCAACTTTTAATCTAGTGAATACGCCAAATATTACGACGATTTTTAGTCGGGTAACAGGAGGCAATGTTTCCAATATTGATGGCTTGATTCGGACTATTAATAACAACAACCCCGTAAGTTTGTTTCTGCTCAATCCCAATGGAATTATCTTTGGAGCCAATGCCAGTTTGAATATTGGCGGATCATTTGTCGGTACAACAGCCTCAAGTATTCGCTTTGCTGATGGTGCAGAGTTCAGCGCTGTCAGCCCTCTAACAACTCCCTTGTTGACAGTTAGTGCCCCTAATGGCTTACTTATGGGTCAAAACCCTGGAACAATTACCGTCCAAAATACTGGACACCGCTTATCAATCCAGAGGAATAGTCCGGTGCAGATGGGGACAACTCCGCAGGGCTTGCAGGTGGTTTCTGGTCAGACCCTAGCATTGGTGGGGGGAGATATAATGTTAGATGGTGGGATTATCAGCGCTCCATCAGGTCACCTAGAACTTAGTAGCGCCAAAGCAGGAACCGTTAATCTCAGCTCCGCATCCCTAGGCTGGAATTTTGATTACAGCACAACGCAGTACGGCGATATCCAATTTTCCCATCAAGCCCTTGCCAACGCCTCTGGTGCGCCATCTGGTTCGATTCACCTCCAAGGCAGAAAAATTAGCGTAAATGATGGTTCCGTAGCATTATTAATCAACCAAGGAAATCAAGTTTCTGGGGATATTACGGTCAATGCTAGCGAGTCCTTGGAAGTGAGTGGGATAGGCACCTATGGATTTCAAAGCATATTGTTTACCGATGCCACCAAAGGTGATGGCGGCAATCTGGTAATTACTGCACCACAAGTACTAGTCCAAAATGGCGCAGAAGTTTATACCCGTACGTTGGGATCGGGAAGGGCAGGAAATATCTCAGTCGCAGCGAGTGGGATTCAGATCGTGGGATTTTCACCTTTGGATATCACTAATAACAGCGACATCGGTTCCGAAACGGATGGGGCTGGACGGGGTGGTGATGTTCAACTCACGACACAGCAATTGAGCATACAAAGCGGGGCGCAGCTTACGAATGCCACTTTTGGTCTTGGAACTACAGGAAATAGCACGATCAATGCCACTGATTTTATCGAACTCAGTAGATACATTCCCAACCCCGCTGGCACTTCTGGCTTTCTCGGAGCCACCAGCTTTAGCCGAGGAAATGTGGGGCAAGTGACCATCAATACCTCCACATTGAGGGTGCTGGATTCTGGTTCTCTTTCGACCAACACTTTTGGACAGGGCAATGCAGGAACCCTGCAAATCAATGCATCGAAGCAAATTATTGTCAGTGGTAATGCATCGGGAGTGCCCAGTCGGATTGGCGCAGGTGCTCCAAAGCAATCTGCCGCCTTTCTGAAATCAGTTGGACTATCGGGTTTGCCTACAGGCAATTCAGGTGATTTGGTAATTAATACCCCAAGCTTGCAGATTACCGATGGGGGGGTGGTGCGAGTCAGTCATCAAGGATTTGGTAATGCTGGGAACCTATTCATTAATGCGGGGGCGATCGCTCTTGACCGTGCTGGAAGTATTTCGGCGGCTACAAATTCTGGAGAGGGTGGACAGATTAATATTCGTGCAAATATCTTACTGCTGCGTCATGGCAGCAATATTACGGCGACCGCAGGAGGAAATGGTAATGGCGGCAACATCAATATTAATGTGCCTGTGATTGTAGGGCTAGAGAATAGTGACATTATTGCGAATGCGGTACGCGGATCGGGTGGGAATATCAATATCACTACGCAGGGTCTATTTGGATTGAAGTTTCGACCGCAATTGACCCCTGAGAGTGACATCACTGCCAGTTCGCAATTTGGATTGAGTGGCACGGTGAATATCAGTAACCTCGCTTTTACCCCGATCGCTGGATTGATTCAACTGCCCAGCAATATCGACGATCCGAGTCAGCGCATTGCCCAAGGCTGTCGAACCTATGGCAATAGTCGCTTTGTCGCTACAGGTCGTGGGGGATTGCCCGAAAATCCTAGCGATCGCCGCAGTGGTAATCATCCTTGGACAGATACCCGCGACCCCGCCTCTCTCCGCAATCCCAATACTCTCGCAACTGTAAAGCAATCCGAAAAGCAATCTGAGAATGCGAAGACACCCATTGTGGAAGCTACTGGTTGGCAAATCAATGCGAAGGGTGAGGTAGATATCTATGCTGCTAGTAACATAGCAAGAGAAACACCTGCAACTGATTGTGCGGGATCTTTAGCGATCGCACCAAATCTATTTAAAGAGGTAATGTCCAATGAATTTTAGTCAAAGGCTATGGTGGTGTGGTTCTAGCTTCCTGTTCTTGGGAATGCTTTTACCCACAAATATTTCTGCACAGAGCGTGAAAGCAGATGGCACGTTGTCAACAACAGTCACCAGTCCCGACAATCTCAACTTTACGATTACCAATGGTAATCAGCCCAATAATGGAGCAAATTTATTCCATAGTTTTAGTCAATTCTCAGTACCGACGGGAGGTTCGGCAACTTTCAATCTAGTAAACACACCGAATATTACGACGATTTTTAGTCGGGTAACGGGAGGAATTGTTTCCAATATTGATGGCTTAATTCAGACCATTAATAACAATAATCCCGTAAGTTTATTTTTAATTAATCCCAATGGAATTATCTTTGGAGCCAATGCAAGGCTAAATATTGGCGGATCGTTTGTCGGAACGACAGCCAATAGTGTCAAGTTTATTGATGGAACAGAATTTAGTGCCGTGAATCCGAAAAGCTCATCTTTACTGACAGTGAATGCCCCAATCGGTCTAGATTTCGGACAAAACTCCAAGGGAATTACTGTACAAAATACTGGACATCGCCTAGCTGGCGGAATTTTTGCACCTGTAGACCGCAGCCAAAATCCGATTGGGTTACAAGTTGGGGCAGGCAATACACTTGCCCTAATTGGAAATGAGGTGAACTTCTCTGGTGGTATCGTATCCGTCAATGGCGGCGGACATATAGAAGTGGGCAGTGTCAGTAATGGACTTGTCAAGCTCAATCCCACAGTGACAGGATGGGTGGGAGATTATACCTCGGTGCAGCAGTTTAACGATATTCATCTCGCCCAAGCATCTTTGCTCGATGCCAGTGGTAACAATGGCTCAATCCAAATCCAAGGACGCAATATCAGCTTAACAGAGGGTTCAGCCGCCTTGATGCAAAACTTTGGCTTACAGATGGCTGGAGGGATTACCGTTAAAGCGACTGAAACCCTTACTCTCGCAAAGAATACCGCCGATGGCAAATTGCCAAGCCTGATCGACATTGACAATCTGGGCAGTAGTCAGACGGGAACTTTAGCAATTTCCGCCGCGCAGCTACTCCTCTCCGATGGTGGAACCATTAATACCCAGACGTATGGTCTAGGACCTAGCGGTAATATTGTCGTGAATGTCGCAGGTTCGATCCTGATGGATGGTTATGTTGCGGCTAATCCAGTCCTTCTTTCTTCGATCACAACCACCACAGTCAGCTCTACTACAGCAGGTGACATTACAGTATCAACTGGCAATTTGAGGATTTTGAATGGTGCTAGTATTGCTTCTCTAACCCTTGGTTCTGGACAGTCGGGAAAGGTGCAAGTCAATGCTCAAGACTTGATCGAAATTGCAGGTGTTAACCCTATTACATTCTCACCTACTGCGCTGATTACAGCCACACTTGGCAATGGGAATGTGAATAGCATATTCGTTAACACATCCAGATTAGTGGTTCGAGATGGTGGATTGGTCGGGTCTAACACCCCTAGCATAGGTTCATCGGGTAACGTAATCATTAATGCGTTAGAGTCGGTTGTTGTGCAGGGAAAATCCTTGTCATCCATTAACCCTGCCCGCATTACGTCAACTGCCGAGATTCCTGACCCAGCAACGCAAGCAGCTTTTGGATTGCCTCCGATTCCCACTGGGGATGCAGGTTCGCTCACGATTAACACGCCGTCATTACGAATCACTGATGGAGCCTTTGTCAGCGTCAAAAATGATGGGTCGGGTAAAGCAGGAGATTTGCAGATTAATGCTAATTCAATTTTTCTGGACAATCAAGGCAGTATTTTAGCCTCAACTGCTTCTGGTAATGGAGGGGATGTGAACTTAAACTTGCAATCATATTTACTGCTACGACACAATAGCCTCATTTCTGCTACCGCAGCAGGTAATGGCAATGGTGGTAACTTGACAATTAACGCCCCTGTGATTGTGGGGACAGAGAATAGTGACATTATTGCGAATGCGGTACGCGGATCGGGTGGGAATATCAATATCACTACGCAGGGTCTATTTGGATTGAAGTTCCGTCCGCAATTGACCCCTGAGAGTGACATCACGGCAAGTTCGCAATTTGGATTGAGTGGCACGGTGAATATCAGTAACCTCGCTTTTAC
>NZ_LIRE01000382.1 GCF_001402795.1 Pseudanabaena sp. 'Roaring Creek' | reverse complement strand
AGCTTGTCTTAAGCATTATGGCGATCGCCAATCAAGCTAATTAGACCAAGCTAATTAGACCAAGCTAATTAGCTTGGCGTAAGTAAACTTAAAACCTAGAAGAGCATACCGCCCGCGCAGCGGGCGGTATGCTCTCTGGTTTTGGTTTTTAATTATGCCGAACTACTTAATTAGAAACGATACAATAGAGATATGAAATTTCCGACCTTACTGATTGTTTTTGGTGCGCTCTCAATTCCCCTTGCATTATTTGCTGTAAAAAAAGCTATGTCCGCTCCTTTGCCTGTAGGATTTCCCGCTCCAACTGCCCACAATACGATCGAAGTCAAACAATATCCCGCCTATCGCGCTGGCACTTATACCTATGAAGGCAACCTCGGCGAAGCTACTAGGTATGCCTTTAATCCCTTATTTCGCCATATCAGTAGCAACAACATCTCTATGACTGCGCCTGTAGAAGCCCGCTATCCAATCGACGCGATCGAGCAACCAATTCAACAGGGCAAAGCCAAAGTTTCATTCCTATACAACAATACGACAATCAATCCACAAAAAACATCTCAAGACGTACAGGTTGAAAATCATCCGCCCATGCTCGTTGTAAGTTTAGGATTGCAAGGAGCCTATGACTATGAGAGTTATCATGGACACCTTGCTAAGCTGAAGCAATGGCTAGCCAACCATCCAGAATATGAAATCGCGGGAGAGCCGAGAGAGTTTCTCTATGATTCACCCTATACGCCTGCACCGTTAAAAAGGCGGGAAGTTCAAATTCCCATTCGTCAGCGTTAATTTTTTCTTCAAAAGATGAGTGGCGGCGCTTGCGCCGCAACTCATCTTTTGGCGTATAGCAAGATAAAAGCCGCTATAGATCATAGGCTTTGGCTTCACAGAATATCAACTTCCCCAGATATAAATCGCTCCATTCTCCATTTTTAAAATTCTCGCTCTAACTCCATTCATATCTTTCTCTCCCCATTGTTGGTATGCCAATCCACCCCGCTCATCAGTATAGACAAAAGGACGTTCGGGAATGGGCTTAAAGGAGTCGCTTACGCCATCTTCCCATTTCACGGTAATAGCACCTTGACGCATAGAAAAAATACAGGGCATCGAAACCTTAGCGGTTTGGGAGCTATTTGGGAAGTACTGACAATAGGCTTTACGGCTGTCCGCTTGTGCAGAGAAGGAACTCCCCAGAGTAGCGATCGCGGCAATTGCCCCAATGAGAATCGATTGACTTTTCATATTTACACCTTGTGGTTTTACTTATTCTTAACTGCTCAGTCGCCTTGAACTAGCCCTTCAGCGTAAAAGCAAATTACATCTTTAGGGCTACCCTCGATTTGCTAATAAGGTAGGAAGACACCAAAAAGTTCTAACTGTTCCTTTGCATTAGGACAAATCAAAACCCAAGAATTAATTGGCGGTGCTTTGCACCGCCAATTAATTCTTGGGTTTTATGTCCTAGTACACTTGGCGACAGCTATATTTATTAAACATTCCTTAATACCGTAACAGTCGAAATTCAAGACAAAGCAGCCTATGATCTTAGTCAACCTGTAGACTGACTTGTTATGCAAACTAAACCTATTTATACACAAGAACAGATTTCAGCTTGGTTGCGAGGACTCATGAGTGTTGCCCTCGCAGACAATGATTACAGCGAGCAAGAGCGTACACTTTTTGACCAAATCAGCCATAGTGAGGAATGGGGTGAGGAGGTCACGATTCATAATTTTGAGCCTATTAACGCGCAGGATTTAGCCGATGTGTTAGGAAGCGATCGCGAAGTTGGGCAAAACTTCCTCCGCATGGCAGTTATGATGGCTCTTGCCGATGGCAAGTACACGGATACAGAAGATCTTGTTATTCAGGGATTTTGCAAGGCACTAAAGCAAGAAGTCAAAGCGATCAATGACCTGCGCCAAAATCTTGAAGCCGCTTCCCATCACGACGAACATCATCCTAGCGTCCTTGAGCCAGTCAAAGAGTGGCTCGATCGCATGGATATTCACGATTCGCGCCTTGCCAATCTAATCTGCAAGATTGTTCCTGCTCAATGCCCCTTTGAACGAGATATTGTCCTGTTTGGCAAGAAGATTATGCATATTCCTGCCATGTGCGAAATTAATCCTCTCTACGATCAGTTGGTAGGCTTGCGCTTTCGATCGCTAAGTTATCTTGCCGATAAGGGCGAAGATGTTTCTAAGTATTGTTAAATCTTATTGTGAAAGCTTATTAAACCTTGTTCATCCTTAATTGTTGACCCCTAATATTATCTTCTAATTACCTTCTAAATATTAGCTTCCTGTGTCTTCATCTTCTTCAGGGCTAGGAGCTGCACCTGTTTGCCCCGTGGCAATCCATAGGATCGAGCGTCCGCAATCGCGCAATATCCTCAGCCAAGATTCGCGAGGATTTTTGGTGGGTACGGTGATCGGTGTTGTAAAAATGCTGCGGCTACCGAATACAAATGCAGCGATCGCTCTAGCGCGAGGCATATGAAAGTCACCCGTAATGAGATAGGTATGTTGAATTTTCAGATTGTTAAAGTCATCGACTAAGGTCGTAAAATTGGTGACCGTATCGGTAGCGCGGCGGTCTAGATGTACTCTTTCTTCAGGAATTCCCGCTTTCTGAAAAACAACTTCCGCATCTTCGTCATCGATCCCACTTGAGAGCCATAGATCTAAATTGGGATAATTTTTGGCAAACTTTGCCGCAAACTCTTCCCTACCGCGACCGCCACCTAATATCAAAATCGCTTGGGGCTGAGGGGCTTGGGCATAGGCGATCGCGAGCTTAATCGGAATAATGCTCGATATTAATAATAAAAAGATAATCGAGATAATGGCGATCGTCTTTGTTCGGCGCTTCGGCTTGATTGGTTTCATAGATAGACTAAAGCTTATCTAAATATTTTCGATGTCTTAGCTCGCTGATTCTCTATACTCAATCACGATATTCACGATATCAGTTGCTAGCTATGATCGAATATAACAATCCTAAATGGTTTGTGGAAGCGCCCCAACAGGGCGGCGCTTCCACTTTTGCCGCAAGCAAAATGAAAACTGCTATATGTAAGCCATAGGATATGCTAAATTCAGCCATAATGCACCATCGCTCTACCAGACAGTCATGCCCAGAGAATTAAAAAACGCCAGTAAAGAAGATAATAGTGACGTTTCGCCCAATGTATTGCGCGTTGTTTTAGCATTTCGACGTTGGGGCTGGGCTGCTTTCTGGACACAGGTTGTATTGTGCGTAGTTTCATCGGTTGTCTTACTCCAACTTTTTTTGTTTCCTAGGACAGGTCAGCCAGTTAGCCCAACGGGATTGGATACTAGTCCCGCGACATTACCAGGACTGAGCTTTGCTTGGGTCGGTGTGGCCGTATTAGGCGCGAGTATTTTCTGGAATTATCGTTATACGCAAATGGCAAAAAAGCTGCGATCGCCCGATCGCCCAACCAAAAGCCAAACCATATTTCAAATCAAAATCGGTTTGATTATTAATCTGATTGGTATGTTTGTAACTTTACTGGGAGCCTTTGCGATTATTGGTGCTTTAACCCTGAGAGCAGGACAAGGGCAAGTAGGAGTAATTGGAGCAGGCAGCTTTAACTCCGTAATTCAGCCGCTTGACTTTCAAATTATTCAGGCTAGTTTCAATATTATCTTTGCCCATTTTGTAGGACTAGTTGCCTCGCTCTGGCTGCTTAACAAAGCCACCGACAAACCCAATCGCGAATAAAGGTGAGCCTAATTAAATATAAAACCCTAAAACCTGCGGCGCACGCTGCGCGTGCGCCGCAGGTTTTATACCAATTCCCAAAATGGCAACGCTATTCTGGGAATTGGTATAAAACCTGCCTTTGGTGGGTTTCTGTGCTTGGCTTTATAATAAGTAGATATGAAGAAATGTAAATAGTG
>NZ_LIRE01000727.1 GCF_001402795.1 Pseudanabaena sp. 'Roaring Creek' | reverse complement strand
TTTGCGCTCAAATCAAAACTAAAAACTCTAGCAGCACATACCTTTTGGGCGCACTACTACCAACCATTCACTAGGAAGGGAGCAACGCAACATAATAGCTGCCGCCAACTCTAGCAGAGCAATACCAAAGCTCAAAATGGCTAAGCCATTTTGAGCTTTGAAAACCCTTATACCAATTCCCAAAAGTGTGACAACACTTTCGGGAATCAAAGCCCAAAAGAGGTTTGCCGCTCGGAGCACGGCAAACCTCTTTTGGGCTTTGATTTTGTCCTAGATGGCGATACTCGGCAAAGTTTTAACTGAATTTTTCTGTCAAATTGTATACAAGAAGTTTTATCTCTTTCTAAAGGATGATTTGTGATCCCCACTAATATCGTAGTTTAAAAAATGGTCATTAACTTAAAGTGATTTCAAACCTCATATATTAAGCTCTTAAATTTAAAATTCACTGATTTAATGCCAATCCTAGTCTTTTAATTATTAAAAACCAATAAATAGGTCTTTTCCACACACTTTTCCACACACTTTTCCACATAGTTGTATAGGGATTATGTAAGCTTATTTTCGACTAAACATCTTTCTAAACATCTTTGTTGCTTAATATCTAAAGCTTATGTCCAGTCTGTCATCAATCGTAGCGATCTCTTTGAGTTCGCTAATTTCTAGCGCGTCTTCACCAATTTTTGTTAATAAATTTGTAAACTATGGAATTGACTGCGATCTCTGTATAGCGAATAGACAATTGCACTCAAATAATGGCAATTCAATAAGTCTTAATCAACCCAAATATGCGATCGAACTTCGCTTAAAGTCAGATGATGAATGGATGATCGTGGTCAATCGACAACCTACATTTTGGCTTAAAGATTTGCCGAAAGCAGCGATCGTTACCGCGAAACTTGCCCTCATCATGAATAGCCCAGAATTCGATCCCAATAGGTTTGAACCATTAGTCATCAATGGTGAATACATTGGTAAGTATAAAAACGATATTTTATTTAAACTACCTAAGTCTGAGGTGGTTAATCCTTCCCTTAACTTGACTCAATGGATTAATAATTTGCGCGTTAGTGCGGGTGCAGAGCCGCTAACTCTGGTTGAAGCGCAAAAACAAATGTTTCAATTGGCAAGCACTAACGAACAAATTGATGGGATTGCTTCTTGGTATGGTCCCTATTTTCAAGGTAGACAGACTGCTTCGGGCGAGCAGTTCGAGCAGCAAGACTTTACGGCGGCGCATCCCAGTTTACCCTTTGACACCTATCTCAAAGTTACTAACCAGAATAATGGTCGCTCAGTGGTAGTCAGAATTAACGATCGCGGTCCCTATGTTGGCGATCGCAATCTTGATTTGTCCCATGCCGCAGCGATCGCCCTTAACAGTGATGAGGTTGGCGTTGTCCCAATTACCGCCACGGTATTAGTCCCGCCCAAGAATAACTAGGATGGACTTAGCGGGATCTCAGCAGGATCTCGCTTTACCTTAGGTTTTCCGTACGCGTCCCGATATCGAGAAACTGGATTAGCTTAACTGGATCGGCATTAAACATAAAAGCCCTCGCATCGGGATTAATTTTATAGCCTTCTTTTTCCGCTGCCTTTTGAGCAGCATAGGGAAGAGGACTAGATAGATCGAACATTAATCTGGCATAGGGATCGCTCAGCACCTCCGCCGTATTAGGAAAAGATACGGGCTGGGTATACTCAGCCGAAAGATGGATATTGTAAAGCAGTACCGACCCATCAGTAGTGCTCAATTTTTTGAGCGCGATCGCTTCTTCGGTTGGATCGCCATCGGTAGACTCCCCATCGGTAATGTTGATAATTGTGGGTGGATAACTATTGGGATGTTTCTCAATCCATTCCGTTAGTAGAATTCTGGCGAGGGCAAATACACTGCACATCGCCGTACCACCGCTAGCGATCGGCTTAAACCAGATGGGAAAATCATTGTAGACTTCTACTAGCCCACCCATACCATCAGGTAATTTCTGAGCGCGTTTTTCCAATTCGACAGGATTTTCGTAAATCTTGCCAATGGGCGCGATCGCTGTTTCCCCAGCCAAACCATCCAGCGCCGAGGCAACTTCACTATTGTATCCAATTACACCAACATCAAAATAATCGTAAATCTCATTACCCTTGACACATCTTTGTCCGAGGGAGTCAAGCAAACGATTTACGGCATCGGCAACCGCCTGCGCCTTTTGGATCGATTCACTTGTCTTATGTAAGCTTTCATTCGCTCCCTTGGTCGTTCCCTTAGTAGCACTATCATTAGAGAATGTATCCGCCATCGATCCAGATTGATCAATGAGGAATAGGAAACAACTGGGTTGGCGACGGCTAATTTCTGCTGAGTAAGGCATATTAAACTTACCCGATTCCTTATTTAGTATGTCTCAAGAATTAATCTCAGTCTAGCAAAGGTAAGCTAAATAAAAAACTTCCTGTCCAAAATTCAGCTATTTAACTTAAGCAACTTAAGCGATTTATTACAGCTACTTCCGAACAAACGAATCACAAGAAATTTCTTGGTTCGATTTTGAACGCAAAATGTTTTACAGCTGTCGCCAAGTGTACTAGGACATAAAACCCAAGAATTAATTGGTGGCGCGCCGCGCCGCCAATTAATTCTTGGGTTTTGATTTGTCCTAATTTAAGTGACTGTAGCTATACAGTGTTTTACGATCAAATCCAAACCAAGAAACTTTTTAAAAGAGTTGCTTTGAAACTCTTTTAAAAAGTTTCTTGTGGTTCTTTGGATCGAAAATTACTGAAAGTAGCTAAGAGTAAACTTACTCGCGCTATGACAAAAATAAAGCCCAAGAAGAGAAGGTTAGAGCCTCGTGCCAACCTTCTCTTCTTGGGCTTTACGTATAAATATATTTGGCGATATTTGGCGATCGCTATAAATGATTTAGGACAGCAAACTCCTACGTTGCTATAGAAAAAATTTTAATCCAGAATAATTTCCATATATTTTGTGTAAATCAAGTGCAAACCTCTTGAAAATCACTTAAAAATACAAATTATATCTTTTTTATTTAACAAATTCGAGCAGAGAAAACAGCCTAGTACGATTGAAGCTCTAATCGCTCAGCATTATAGCGTTTGTTTCTACTTTATTAATCGTTATGATATTTAGCATGGGCGGCAAAAAACTCCCAAGCCAAACAAACCTATAGCTTTTAACCCATGTCATCTATCAATCTTAAAAAGGTATTGCTGAAACCAGAAATATTATCCTTATTAAGGGGAATGACAGCTAATCTCACTTCTGCGATCGCCATTCAAGATCGGGAAGGGCAGTTGCTGATCTCAGATTTGGGTATGCATGGGGAGATTGCGCAAAATAATGCTCAAAACAATGCTCAAAACAATACCAATAACACCAATAACAACATAGAAGAAAAATACGAAAGACTAGGATTAGAAAAGGAAGTTAAAAAAATCCCCATTTTATTGGGGGATGAAATATTAGGCTGGGCGATCGGAAAAGAACAGGTCGAACTGGTCGCTGATTTTGCGAGCTATTTTGTCAAGCGTGAATTCGAGCAGAAAACCCTAGTGGCGGATGCTTTAGATAAGTACCGCGAGATTAACCTTCTCTACACGATCACCAGCAAACTATCCACCTGTTTAGATGTAAAAGAAATAGGAGATCTCGTGATTGAAGAGTCTAGTCGCCTCATCCCTTCAACTAGCGTATCTGTGATGATTTATAAACCACAAACGAATTGCCTAGAAATTATTGCGGCTAAAGGCACTGCGGAATCATTAAATTATTCACAAATCCCTATTGATCGGGGGATTGCGGGGCATGTGTTTGCCACGGGTAAAGCTGAATTAGTAAATGATGCGTCTAAAGATCCCCGTTATCTCACCAATGAAAATGAATGCTATGCCCTCATATGTGCGCCAATTATTAATAAAAACAGAACGATTGGGGTCATCAATATTAGTAATTCTGAGACGGTAAACTATACATCTCAGGAGCTTAAGCTCTTTACGGCGATCGCAAGCCAAGCTTCGGGCGCGATCGAAAATGCTTTCCTGCATGAGAGTAAACTACGGGAACAACGAATTAAAAATAATTTAGAACGTTACCTATCACCACAGGTAGCGGAGGCAGTAATTAATGAGAAGGAAGAGATATCCTTAAATACGAGTAAACGGAAAATAGCAATGCTATTTTCCGACATTCGGAATTTTACGACTAAGTGTGAGGAACTGGAACCAGAACAACTAGTCACTTATCTGAATGAGTATTTTACGCAGATGGTGGACGTTATTTTCAATCACCAAGGGACGGTGAATAAGTTTGTAGGCGATATGATCGTGGCAATGTTTGGCGCACCTTCAGCGATCGCCGATCGCGAATATTGGGCAATCTCGGCGGCAATCAATATGCAAAAGCGGATTAAGAATTTGCCGATTGAATGGATTCGCGAGAATTTTATTACAGGAATTGGGATTAGTTCGGGAGATGTCATCGTCGGTAATATCGGTTCGCCCCAGCATATGGACTACACGGCGATCGGTGATGAAATGAATATTGCATCGCGATTGCAAGGTTTAGCTAAGGGAGGGCAGATTTTAGTAACTCGCAGTGTTTACGATGCTACCCAATCCAATTTTGAGTTTCGTGAGTTTGGTACTTTGCCTGTTAAAGGAAAGAAGAATCTAGTAGAAATTTTTGAGGTGATCTATCAAGATTAGTCGGCAAGATTAAGTAGCTAAGGGACTTGCCAGTAATTAACGTGCCTGTGGCTTCGACTCCGCTCAGCCAAAGTTAGCTGAGCGGAGTCGAAGCTAGATAACTGGGTGGGACATTTTTTATCCGCAAGAGCCTAAGCCAGAGAACATAAAGCCCGCTATGCGAGCTTTACGTTCTCTGGCTTAGCTATTCATACCAATTCATGAAATACCAATTCATGAAAGTGTGACAACACCTTTGTGAATTAAAAACTAAACCTCGTAAGGGTTCTCAAGTTAAGAAATGGTTACGCCATTTCTTAACTTGGTAGTTAGTCAAAATTAGTTAAGCAAATTAGTTAAGCAAATTTTATAAAAACTGTCCTTCTCACTCCTAGAATGCCAATCTGTCCTCACCAATGAAAATCTTGATTGGTGCAGGCAAAGAGTACTTTCCTAGATCGCTTTTATAGCTATAGCCAAATAAGTTAAGACATAAAACCCAGAAG
>NZ_LIRE01000381.1 GCF_001402795.1 Pseudanabaena sp. 'Roaring Creek' | reverse complement strand
TAACTGGCTACTGCTATAAAATCCAGATCTCAAACCTGCGCCACAGGTTTGAGATCTGGATTTTAATTATGCTCTGTTACTTGGCAGGTTTTTTATACATATTTTGTAAACTGAGGAGTCCGACTCCACCTGTAACCATAAACACCCCAAATAATTGGATGAAATCGAGCTTGGTGCCCAAAATTGTAAATGCTAAAAATGTCGTAAATACGGGACCGCTCGCACTAACAATCGAAGCTTGAGCTGCTCCCATCAACTTTGTCCCGAAACTAGTCAGCAGATATCCACCTAGGGTAGTTAAGGCAATCAGGAAGCACATGAATATCAGTGAGCCATTGAAGGAGATCGAAGCTAAGGTGAAGGGTAAAGTACCAAAACAAAGTAACAAGATAATGGCAAAGTTAATGGATGTAAACGAAACAGGATTTAGCTGTTTGAAGCAGGCTTGCGAAGTGATGATATATCCTGCAAAAGAGATGCCTGAAAGCATCGCGGCAGCTACTCCCCAAGTATCGGGTTTCGTCACGCCAAAAATGTTATAGGTCAGCATGATCCCCAGATAAATTACGCCGATTACAAACCAACGCTCTTTACTAGGGCGATCGCCAAAGAGGAACCAAGCCATTAGTACCGTAACGGTGGGGAAGATAAAAAATAAGGTGACAGCTAATCCTGGGTTCAAGATACCTAGAGCGACATAAATAAAGGCAAAGGAGGCAAATTGCAATAGCGCACTAAAGGCAACTCGCCAAAACAATAGTCGTCGACTAGGCGTTAGCAATTGCTGGAAGTCGCGCATGACATCTACTCTAAAAATAAACTTGGCGACTAGCCACATAATAGGCGTGGCAAATAGCATTCGCAACAGCAGCAACATAAAGGAGTTGGGGACGCTGGGCTTGATCAACCCGCCAAAGCTAAATAGTCCCAGAATGGTGGAATTAGAGAAGATCACCTTGACCAGAATATTCTGGAATGACAGCACCACTGAAGCCCCCAATACTAAAATAAATCCAAACCACCAATCATTGAGGCGCTTTACGGGCTTTACGATCGGAGGTTCTAAATCTAGGGCTTTGAAAGGCTCGGTCGGTTCGTCGTAGGGACGAGTGTCATACTGTCGAAATTGCCCACTATTGAAGGTGGGAATTTGAATTTGATTGTAATTGCCATTGCCGTTGGGAGTAGCAGGTGCGGTGGTATTGCTACCGATCGCCCCCGTAAAACCAGAAGATGTCCCCGTGAAGCTGCTTGTAGGTTGATTCCCCCCTAAACTGCCACCGCTACTGTAGCGATCGCTGGTGGATCGGCGTAAATATTCATCAATTCTCTCAACCAATGCCGAGAGCATCAATTCGCCCTGCTGTCTCTGAGCGTACATACGCTGCATCTGATCGTCGAGATCGCGCTGATAAGTATCGACATCCCGTTGCAAAGACTGAAAAGTAGCTCTAATCGCACTATCCAGATTCAGCATTAGCTGCTCGAAATTCTCTGAATGATCGTTGAGCACCTTGGAATTAGTGACGATCACATCATTTTTGAGGTGAAAGGTAATTGCTTGGGCAAGTTGTTCGATCCATTGCTGGCGTTGAATTTCCTGTTGATTCATGCCTTGCTGGGCGACAGTCAATACCTCTAGCTCTTTACGTTGAGACTGGAGCCGTTGAATATCGTCGGTAAGGGCATTTTTCTGGGCTTGTAAAATTAAAATTTCGCGGCTGAGCTTGCCCAAGATATTTGACCGCAGATCTGACAAGTCCTTGGTGACTCCTGCGAGGGTCTGCTCGTAAGAACTACTACGAATATTATTGCTCTCCATTGAAGAAATCACCTCGTAACAATGCCGTCTAAAATAATGCTGGGTTCTATGTTTGGCACTAATTTTTTAATTGGCTGAATTGGTTGCGTCTAGTTTGCGAACTTTATAACACTAATTTGAGCATCTGGCATATTTTGTTTTATTTGTTTGCTAGAAAATTTTCGCTAGAGCAAGAGAATCAACTTTTAGCTTTTAATACCAAATCACAAAATGGCGTAGCCATTCTGTGATTTTAAAACACTTGCTGGGTTTGGTTTTTAATTCCCAAAAGTGTAGCCACACTTTTGGGAATTGGTATAGGTAGTTCGGCATAAGTAAACTTAAAACCTAGAAGAGCATACCGCCCGCGCAGCGGGCGGTATGCTCTCTGGCTTTGGTTTTTAATCATGCCGAACTACTTATCAGGTTTCAGATTTTGCGAGGTGCATAGTATCTAGCCATTCAATTAAGTTGTCAAGCTGTTTGTCGTGGGAGAGAGTCCCTAATCCTCTAACCGTAACATTACCTTTGCTATAGACAAATCTCGGCTGTAAATGGCTGGGCAAATGTTGATGAAGTAGTTTCCATGCTGGTTCTTCCATCTTAGACTCTAGAACGACATGTTGTTTGCCTTCGGGCTTAATACGGAAAAAGCCGATCCGTTTAGCGAGGAGTTTTAATTCCATGACTTTGATCAATTGCATGGCAGGGACGGGAACCTTGCCATAGCAGTCACGCCACTCTTCAATAATTTGCATTAATTCACGACGAGAACTGACGGAGGCGACGGTGCGATAGGCGCTCATCTTGCGATCGCCATCGGGGATATATTCGGTAGGGATAAAGGCGGTAATGGGCAGATCTACTTGCGTATCCTCGACTTCAGGAATTTCGGAACCGCGTATTTCGGCGATCGCTTCTTGGAGCATTTCCATATAAAGGTCAAAGCCGATGGTATTAATTTGACCAGACTGTTCTGCGCCGAGGAGATTCCCCACCCCACGAATTTCCATATCGCGCATGGCTAACTGATAGCCCGAACCAAGATGGGTAAATTCTTGAATTGCTTTGAGTCGTTTGCGAGCAATATCGGTAAGCTCCCCTTTTTCTTGGTAAAACAACCATGCATGGGCTTGAATGCCCGCACGTCCAACCCGACCGCGCAACTGATAGAGCTGCGCCAAGCCAAACCTTTGGGCATCTTCGATAATGATCGTATTAACCCGAGGAATATCTAGCCCCGATTCGATAATCGTGGTGCAGATCATCATGTCTGACTCGCCACTGCTGAAACTGAGCATGGTGGATTCCAGTTCCGATTCGGGCATTTGTCCGTGGGCGATCGCCATTCTTACCGATGGCAACATTTCATGCACCCTTGCGGAAACCTCTTCAATATCGTCAATACGCGATACTACATAAAAGATCTGTCCCCCGCGATCGAGTTCCTGTCTGATGGCTGCTCTCACTAGTTCGGGGTTGTAGCGCGAAAGATGGGTCATAATCGATCGTCTTGAGGGTGGCGGTGTGGTGATTAGGCTCATCTCCCGAACTCCTGACATCGCCATATATAGGGTTCTGGGGATTGGCGTGGCGGAGAGTGTTAACACATCCACTTCTGTTTTCATAGTTTTAATTTTCTCTTTCTGCGCCACCCCAAAGCGCTGTTCCTCATCAATCACTAATAGCCCCAAATCCTTAAATTCAACATCCTTGGATAGCAGTTGATGCGTACCGACGACGATGTCTAGTTCGCCTGTCTTGAGTTTGCGGCAGATTTCTTTTTTCTCGACATTGCTGCGGAAGCGATTGAGCAAAGCAATATTGATGGGATAGGCGGCGTAGCGCTCTTGCAAACTGTGGTAATGCTGTTGCGCGAGAATGGTGGTGGGTACGAGCAGAGCTGCTTGCTTGCCTGTCGTCACCGCTTTAAAAATTGTGCGAATCGCAACTTCAGTTTTCCCAAAGCCGACATCACCACAGACGAGGCGATCCATCGGGCGCGAACTTTCCATATCCTGCTTGACATCCTGAGTTGCCTTCAACTGATCGGGGGTGGCTTGATAGGGGAAAGAATCTTCCATTTCCTGCTGCCAAGGATTATCGGGGGGAAAAGCATAGCCGACCTGTTGCGATCGCTTAGCATAGAGTTCTAAAAGATCGAAGGCAATCTTCTTAATTGCTTTTTTGGCTTTATTCGTAGTATTTGTCCATGCCTTACCTGTCATTTTATGCAGTTCGGGCTTACCCTCATTCATGCCGCGATAGCGGGACAGGATCGACATTTGATCGACAACAACGCGCAGTAATCCATCGTCATATTTGAGAACTAGATATTCGCGAGTTTCATTGTTGACCGTTAACTTCTCTAATTTGAGAAACTGACCGACACCGTGATTTTTATGAACGACATAGTCTCCTGGCGCAAGTTTATTGAGATCGACTTGTTTGGATACGGCTCTTCTTCGCTTCCTGACATAGTTGGGCGTGCCGAGGGCGTGCTGACCAAAAAACTCGCGATCGCTAATTACTACAATTCGATAGGTAGGCAAAACGAATCCTTGAATTTCCGCCGTGCCTGAGTATTTAAAAGCAACGGCGATGCGGAGGTTATGGGTCTTGTCAATCGCAGGAAAATCTTTGACATTGGGGATGAACTGAGCTTGGCAATCATGTTCTTGTAGTAGGGCAACAGTTCGTGAAGGCTGTGCCGAAACAAGGATGATTTTATATTTCTGTTCGCGATATTCGCGAATTGTTTGGGCGATTTTAGCAAATTGGTGGGGAATGGCGGGTACTGGACGGCTAGCCATATTTACGCCCCGATTTTCTTCTGCTAGCTCAAACAGATCGAGACGATTAAATTTGGCGACATCGAGTAAACAATCCGCAAATGAGCGATGGAGTATCCCTGTTCCCCCCGTAAAAATTTCGGTGGCTGACTCATACCAGTGATCGCAATGGGCTTGACATTGTTCTAGTTCGTCTATAACCACCAGACATTGCTCTGGTGGTGGCAAATAATCTAAGAGCGAAGCACTCGATAAGGGATGGACTGCAAAGCCTTTGCCGCTGAACTCGTCTTCTAAATCCGACTCGGACAAGGGAGTATCCCCAAAAATATGCCCATAGGTAATAGGAGTGAGCAATACCGAAGGAATGCTATCTAGCGCTCTTTGGGTAGTGGGCTCGAATTCACGAATCCGTTCGATTTCATCGCCGAACCAGTCGATCCGAACGGGCATCTCACTGGATACGGGAAAAATATCGATAATATCGCCCCGCCTTGCCCATTGTCCTTCGACTTCTACGGTGGAAGTATTTTCGTAGCCCATGAGGGTTAGGTTTGTCGCGAGATCCCGTAGCTTAATCTCCGAGCCAACTTCCAACATTACGCAATATTCGTTAAATTTTTGCGGGCTGGGCAAGTGCTTTTGCAATGCGCGATCGGTTGCCACGATCGCCATTTTCTTCTTTTCTCCTGCTTGCTCCTGCCAATCCGCTAAATCCGCCAATACCTGCATTTGTCCCCAGATGACCTCTGACTCTGGCTGATAGGGCTCGTAGGGCAACATATCCGAAGTTGGGTAGTAATGAACGATATGCCAACCCATCGTTTCTAGCTGTACCGACCAGCGTCCCGCTTCCTCAATCGTTGAGGTAATGACTAACATTAAGCTTTCCTGCTTTTGGCTCAAGGTTGAGCTGACAATGCCTTTTCCCACTCTCGATAGCCCCGAAAGTGTCAGTTGATGCGATCGCATCAATTTATTTTCTAGTTCGTCAGTGAGAGGAGAGCGAGTTAATGAACGAATGACGGAGGAAAATGGCATGAGGGGAAAGGGAAAGTTAAACAATGGCAGTAACTATAATTTTACATTACGGTCAAAGCTTATCCAAAGTAGGAAAATGCAGGCTAGGATCGATTTATACCAATTCCCAAAATGGCGTTGCCATTTTGGGAATCTCAAAACCTTACTGGATTTCGCGTTTAATTCACGAAAGTGTGGCAACACTTTCGTGAATTGGTATTATTCTGTAAGTAGCTATTGCGGGTTTCATTTTGCTGTAGGCAAAATGAAACCTCAAAACTCTTATTTAGGATTGTTTTTTGTTTTCAAATGAGTACGTACTCCTTTGAAAACTGTAAGAAATATATAAAAGCCTGTTGCCGCCTGCTTAGCATTTGGCAACAGGCTCTGGTTATATCTAGCCATATCTGCCTTAGTAATATGACAAATCAAACTCTGCCCGATCGCCATAGCCCAACTAAATCGGAACGTAAAGAAGAACTAATACTCTGCTCGCATTGCTTGCGTACTGCCACCAATGGCATTAAATGCCAAGGTATTTGCGTCGCCGATAGTAACTACTAGGGAAGCCAAGGATGGGCGGCACTGCCGCCCATCCTTGCTCGTTTGAGGATTTATATTTCCGCGATCGCTCGTTCGATCAGTCTACGTGCAATGGTTTGTGTACCAGTATGTTCGTAGTAATTCGTCGCTACATCTAGAAACGCTGCAATGTAATTTAACTTATCGTCTGAAAAGTTAGCAAAAGATTGCAAGTTGCGAGTAATCTTTTCTGGTGACAAGTCATTTGAGACAACTAGGTTATTCATCCAGCCTTTAACTGAGTCGAGGCTTTCGCCGATAAAGTTCAGCTTGCTGCTAGAGCTTTGACCTGGAATCTCATCTTTAATAGTTTGGAAGGTTGAGCTTTGCTCTAATTCATTTGGACCGATCCGACCAATCCAAGATAAGGTCTGTTGAATAAAATTGGCACCTAGGGGGAGCAATCCGTCAAAGCAGACCAAGGCAACCATCCTGATTAATGACTCGCCACTGTATTCTCCTAACGATGAGACAAAATCCCCAAGGCTGCTTGGAGGAATACCGTTAATGTGACAGAAGGCGGTTGACTCTGCAACTAATTTCAAGCATAGATCGATCGCTTGTGATTTTTCGGGTTTGGGAGTTACTTTGTTTAAAAAACCCACAAGAGGAATGTTTTCACCAACTTTATTCGCTAAGATTTCTGCACCGAGTGCTTTATCTGTGTTATCGACGCTTTCATAGAGCCATAGGGCTCGCTGGTATCCTTGAGAACGGTCGTTGTACAGATAAATTGCTCGTTCGCCAATTTGCTGAATGAGGTCTTGGTCAGTTTCACCAGTCACGGTTTTAATAGTGTTAACAAAACCAACTAAATTATGCCACTCACCAGGAGCGATGAAATCGAGCGATCGTAAAGCAGAAACGGTCAAGTTACTATGTGGTAGTTCATCAACCAACTGTTGAATCGGTTTGCTCATAAAAACCCCTAAAATTTAGTTACACCGAACTAAAATACCATCCCAATAGAGAATTGCGGCGCTTCGTGCCGCAATTCTCTATTGGGTTTGATGTCCTGACTTAAGTGAATATAGCTATAAGACACTTTTAAGCAACTTTCGTAGTTCTAAACCCTGTTTATGATTGGGTTTCTCTTTGAGAACTTTTTCTACGGTAAAAGATGCTTCTTTGTAGCGCCCCGCACCATATAAACTTGCCGCCAGACCATACTCAGTATTAATTCTCTCTACACCTCCCCAAAGAGTATTTGCTTTGAGAGAGCGATTGTAAGCATTAATAGCATCGGCATATTTACCCTGAGTATAAAAAATCAGCCCTTGATTATGCCAAACCTCAGCAAAGCCCCCAGACAAACTAATTGCCTTCTGATAAGACTGTAAGGCTTCTTCATACCGTTTAGATTCTCTTAAGACATTGCCCTTTTTATACCAGCCAGCATAGTCATCAGGCTCAATTGATGTAACGCGATCGAAAGCCTGAATGGCTTCGTCATAACGTTTGAGAGCGAATAAAGTATCAGCCTTGGCATACCAAGCATTAGCATAATTAGGATTAATTGCAATAATTTGATCGAACGTATTCAATGATTGGGAGTAGTTACCTCGTTCGAGCGAGTAAACTCCTTCTATGTAGTTCTCATAAGTAATTTCGTCAATATTACTCTGAAATAATTTAATCTCAGGATTACCAAGCCTAATGCGCTTTCCTCGGTCGAAGGCACGAATTGCATCTTGATATCGACCTAATCTGGTCTTTGCTTCTGCTTCACCATAGTAAACCACATAGTCCTGAACGCTGAAAAAGTGCTTAGCTTTAATAATGTAGGATGAGTTGGGAGATAGCAAAACAGAGCGCCGATAGGAGATGAGAGCTTCTTCGTAGCGCTCCAATCGGAATAGTGCTAATCCTCTAAAAAACCATACAAATCCATAGTCTGATTTGATCTTTAGAGACCGATCTAGATCGGCGATCGCCTCTTGATATCGTTTAAGGTCGAGGAGTGCAGTTCCGCGATTAAACCACCATAAATAGTAATCTTCCTCTTGTACGAGGGGTTGTGAGCGATCTACGAATTTCCCCCCTGGTTTAATTTGTAAAGCCCTATCGTAGGATGCGATCGCTTCGTCAAATCTTTTTAATCCTGCGAGAGCCAAACCATGATTGTTCCAAAGTTCGGGATCTTTTCGCCCGCGTTCATCTTGCAAGGCAATCTCAAAGCAATCTAGGGCTTCTCGAAAAAGTTCTTTTTTAAGGGAAATAGTACCTCGTATCTTGTAATTGCCAGGATGAGCGGGAAGAGAACCGATGTTACAAGTACGATTTTGACTATATGCCATTGGAGGATTGGAGAACTCTAAAATCCCTAAAATGCAACCTGACAAAATTAGCCCATAGGGTAATGAATGAAGAGTTCGAGATTTAGAATTCATAATCTTTATTGTTGTGACTTTTAGGGAAGTTAAGAGGGAAGTTAGGAGGAAATTTAGTCAGGAAAATATTTAATTTGCTGGGGGTGGGGGTGGGGCTTGTCTGGTTGGATTTGCTGGTGGCGGATCGTATGCTGGCGGCGGCGTATAGGTATCTACGGGAACTTCATACCTTGTTGGCGGCGGCGTATAGGTATCTACGGGAGCTTCATACCTTGCTGGCGGCGGCGTATAGGGCTCTGCGGGAGGAGGTGTAATATCTTGAGAAGGTGGAGATGTAATTTGAGATGGTGGAATAATAGGAGTTACCAGTTTTTTCTTGGCTTCGTTTGCTATTTTCTGTCCCCGCTTCTGCCAGTAAGGAGTGGATGAAATATTTTTAACAGTATCGATCGCTAACTGCCACTTACTATCTTTAGCAGCTTGTTCGGCTTTTTGTATTAAATTACTATTTTTTGTGTTGTCTTCCTGCCATTTTGATAAAAGAAAATCAACTTTTTTGCGAATTTTTGTGTTTACTGGAATCGCCTGTAAGATGATTTTTGCTTCATTTAAATTGCCTGAATTTTCATATTTTGTTTTAGCTAAAGTAATTAGTTTCCCTGCATTATCATTAGCTTTTTTCTCGTTATAAATATAAGTGATGGTGGTATTTGTTGATGTAGTATTTAACGCATTAATAGTATTAGAAAATACTAGGTTTTTCTTTGTGGTTTCATCTAATTTAAACTGTGTATAAAAGAAATAAGCAATAAATCCTAATCCAGCAATAACTCCAGTACCTAAAATTATGACAAGGAGGATACGGATTCTACTTTTTCCTTTATTTTTAAATGCAACTTGAGAAGATTTTTCGGAAAATTTTGATCTCCTGTAGGTTGATGAATTGGGAAGGTTGGCTTTAAGACTCTGCATTTTATTAGTATTATTTGATTCCATATTTTCTCCACTTCGCTGTTTTGGTGTATCTATTTCAGGAGTTGCTTGAGATGGTTTTGATGGCTGAGGCGGTTTAGGAAGAATAGGCAAAGGTAAGAGAATTGCAGGGTTATGCGATGGATTAATACGGTCTTCCAACGGTGCTTCAATTGGAGCAATAGGCTGTATGGCAAGTAGCATTTGTCCAGCATTGGCATAGCGAAGATCGCTAGCAGGAGATAGAGCCATATTAAGGATTTGGGTCAGGCGATCGCTAACAATACAACGATCTTCCCAATTCCACTTGTTATTAGGAGTTTTTAAGTCTTCGGGGGGCGAACCTGTTAATAGTGCGATCATAACGACTCCTAGTGCGTAAATATCTGCCGTAGGAGTTGCCTTTCTCGTTAACAAAACTTCTGGTGCTAAGTAAATGGGATTGTTGCTTCCATTACCTGATAGCAGTAAGATCTGTCTCCGATGCTCATCATAGGCAATGGTATCGAGAGAAATGGAGCCATGGGATTGTTTATGCTCATGCAGCCTAATTAATTCAGCGACTACTTGGCGCAAAATATCTTTGACTTCTAGCTCTGAGAAGACTTTCCCTTGTTTTTTAGCTAGTAGCGATCCATAGGTTGTATATGGAGAAAAATTTTGCATAAGTCCCCTACTCATGGTTTTTTAATTAATTACATCGATTTCGTAGATGGGCTTGCATCCCCCATAACATAATCCCACAAAATAATATTTAAGTAGCTAAGGCATAAGTAAACTTAAAACCTAGAAGAGCGTATCGCCCGTTACGCGGGCGGTACGCTCTCTGGTTTTGTTTTTTAATTAGACTACCCCCAAACCATATCAAAGCCTGCCTTGCCTCGATCTTCTCTTTGTTCCGCCCAGCGCATAAAACCCAAGAATTGATTGGCGGCGCGGAGCGCCGCCAATCAATTCTTGGGTTTTAATTTGCCTTAGGGTAAGTGACTGTGGCTATAGTTAAGAACAAACTACAAATAATCGCTAAAATAATCGCTAAAATAATCGCTGATGTTGCTAATCGTTGCGGAATCTTACTATTTCACGATTAAAGATTCTCCATAATTTACACTAGATATCTAAGCAAAATCTCAGTGCATTATTCAGTGCATTACGATCGCATCCGAACTAGGACAGTTTTTTAAAGTGTTGCTAAGCAAACCAAATCAAAAAATTCCTAGGGAGATGGTGATCGCCAAAAAATTAAATATTCATTTTTCCTAAGTTTTTCCTGATTTAAGTTTTTGTAATTACTTAATAACTATGTCCCAACCTACGATTGAATCAATATTGCAAGAACGGCGCTTGTTTCAACCAACTGCTGAATTCTCGCAAGCTGCCCATATTAAGAGTCTTGAGGAGTACCATCAAATCTACGATCGCGCTAAAGCCGATCCAAGCGCATTCTGGGCAGATCTCGCGGATAAGGAGTTGGATTGGTTTGAGAAATGGCATACTGTCCTTGATTGGCAACCACCCTCGGTGAAATGGTTTGATGGGGGGAAAATCAATATTTCTTATAATTGTCTCGATCGCCATTTGCGTACTTGGCGCAAAAACAAAGCAGCGTTAATCTGGGAAGGAGAAAATGGGGATTCGCGTACCCTTACCTATGCCCAACTGCATCGCGAAGTTTGCCAGTTTGCCAATGCTCTGAAACAATTGGGAGTCCAAAAGGGCGATCGCGTTGGTATTTATATGCCAATGGTTCCTGAAGCCGCGATCGCCATGCTTGCCTGTGCCAGAATCGGCGCGGTGCATGGTGTCGTCTTTGGTGGATTTAGCGCGGAAGCTCTGCGCGATCGGCTGATCGATGCCGCCGCGAAATTGGTGATTACCGCTGACGGTGGCTGGCGCAAAGATGCGATCGTGCCATTAAAAGACCAAGTTGATAAGGCGATCGCCAATGGAGCTGTACCCTCGGTTACTGATGTGTTAGTAGTCAAGCGCACGGGGCAAAATATTCACATGAGTGCGGGACGCGATCACTGGTGGCATGACTTGCAGCAAGGTGTTTCTGCAAAATGCGAAGCAGAACCGATGGATAGCGAAGATATGCTCTTCGTTCTCTATACTTCAGGCAGTACGGGTAAACCAAAGGGAGTCGTCCATACCACCGCAGGCTATAACCTCTATAGTCACATGACTACCAAATGGATTTTTGACCTCAAGGATACGGATGTCTATTGGTGTACTGCTGATGTGGGTTGGATTACAGGACATAGTTATATTGTGTATGGACCTCTTTCCAATGGCGCAACGACATTGATGTACGAAGGCGCACCCCGAGCCTCTAATCTGGGTTGTTTTTGGGATGTAATTGAAAAGTATCAGGTTTCGGTTTTCTATACAGCACCTACGGCAATTCGTTCCTTTATTAAAATGGGCGAACATCATCCCAACACGCGCGATTTAACTTCACTCCGCCTATTAGGAACCGTTGGCGAACCGATTAACCCTGAAGCTTGGATGTGGTATCACCGCGTCATTGGTGGTGGGCGTTGTCCAATTGTCGATACATGGTGGCAGACGGAAACGGGCGGAATTATGATTACCGCGTTACCAGGGGCAATTCCTACCAAACCTGGCTCCGCGACCCTACCATTTCCAGGCATCATTCCCGATATTGTCGATCTTGACGGCAATTCCGCCCATGACAATGAGGGAGGTTATCTAATCGTGCGCCATCCTTGGCCTGGGATGATGCGGACTGTCTACGGCGATCCTGATCGCTTCCGCAAGAGCTATTGGGAACATATTCCCCCTAAAGATGGTAATTATGTTTATTTTGCGGGGGATGGTGCTCGTAAGGATGAGGATGGTTATTATTGGGTGATGGGACGGGTCGATGATGTAATTAACGTGGCGGGACACCGTTTAGGAACGATGGAAATCGAGTCAGCCTTAGTATCCCATCCTGCGGTGGCTGAGGCAGCCGTAGTGGGCAAGCCCGATGAATTAAAGGGTGAAGATATCTTTGCCTTTGTGATTCTCGAAGGCGATCGCCAACCTAGCGAGGAACTGGCGCAGGAACTTAAAAAGCACGTAGTTGCTGAGATTGGAGCGATCGCTCGTCCTAGTGAGATTCGCTTTGCGGAGGCTCTACCCAAAACCCGATCGGGTAAAATCATGCGGCGCTTGCTGCGATCGCTTGCCTCTGGTCAAGAAATTACCAGCGATACCTCTACTTTAGAGGATCGTTCGATTCTTGATAAGTTGCGGGAAGGAGCATAATTAAAAACACTGAAACCTGTAACTCATGCTGTGCATGGGCTACAGGTTTCAGTGTTTTTAATTTAATGTATAGATAATTTAAATA
>NZ_LIRE01000380.1 GCF_001402795.1 Pseudanabaena sp. 'Roaring Creek' | reverse complement strand
AGAACTAATTAGATAGTCACTATAAAGATCTAACATGTTCATCTTCATGTTTTTATCTTCTTTCCTCATCTTAGCTTGGTTTCGGCAAAGCAATTACTCTCAAACCTACTTCCAGTATACATTCTCAGTCATTTTTTTTGGGCGCTTTCTATCTGCGTAAGGTGAGTTAGATAAGCAGCTTTAGCCACTTGGGTTAGGAAATCCCAAAATAGAAGGTTGGCGAGAAGCGCCAACCTTCTATTAAATACAATGGATGGACTTAGAATTGAACACCAACACCAGCTTGTAGAGAAGTGCCTGCGGAACCATTGCTTTGTCCGTTGAAGGGAATTACCGCATTGGTATAGAGGAGCGTACGCTTGTTGAGGCTAACTTCCACCCCTGGTTGCAAAGCAAAGGCAGTTTGATCGCCTGTTAAGCTGCTATTGCCACCAACTTTAAACGAAGCGCCTGCACCGAGATAAACGTTAGCGCGATCGCCTACGGGCAAATCATAGGAAACTGTAGGAACGATTGAAGTACCGCCATTACCAAAGAGAACTGAACTTCTTGCGGAAATTGGTGCTCCATCAAATTTATAACGTCCAGCTAAGTTTGCTCCAACAACAGAAGGATTAGTTGCGAAGCTTTGGACGGAAATGCCAGCACCCACATAGCTACCTGGTTGAGTTACTTCTTCGGCGGAAGCGATCGCACTGAAAGAGGTAAGAACAGAAGTAGCGATCGCAACACCTAAATAGATTTTTGTAAGAGATTTCATGAGCTTTAGTTCCTGCATTGATTTGTTGTGAGATATGCCTATTTTGACTGGAGAGAACGGGCATAGTTCCCAAGGTTCCCAAAAGGCTAAAATGCTTGTAATCCTTACGTAGAAAGCTAATTGGCTTTTTGAAAGACTTCTTTTCCTTGAGAATCATGCTAATGGGTGACCGTCAATCTCCAAAAAGAGAAGGTTGGCGCATCGCGCCAACCTTCTCTTTTTATAGCAATTCACTGAATTGAGACAACACTTTTGGGAATTGGTAAGTAGCTAGGCATAAGTAATACCAAAACACAAAATGGCGTAGCCATTTTGTGTTTTGAAAACCCTTACTGGGTTTGTTTTTTAATTTACAAAAGTGTTGTCACATTTTCGTGAATTTGTATAACCTTAGAACCTAGAAGAACGTACCGCCCGCGTAGCGGGCGGTACACTCTCTGGTTTGGGTTTTTAATTTGGTACTTAGCTTTAATAGCTCCCTACCGTTGCAACCTCGCGCAGTTGCAGATCGCAACTGCGCCATACTTGACCATCAAGGGCGGTTTGCTCGATTAAACTTGCCAGTCTCAGTGTTTTCAGGGCTTGATCGCCGCCGACTGAGGGCTGTTGCTGGTCGCGTACGCAGGATACGAAATGCTCTAATTCAGCATGGAGTGGCTCAATATTGCTGGTATAGACCTTTTCGATAAAGCCGTCCTGACGATAGAGGACTTGACCGTAATCCGTCGTCCAATTCGCTGTAGTTTGGCGATGAATTAAAATTTCGTTATTGAGAAAGTCCGACTCGGTTAAGGAGTTTATGCAGTGGGCGGTAATTTTACGCTTTTTGCGATGGGTAACTTTACTCGCCGTGAGGGTTGCAATTACGCCATTTTCAAAACCGATGGTGGCGGTTACATAGTCAAGATAGGTAGACTCTGGAGAAACCCGATTGCCGTGGGCAGAGACCCGCACAATTCCTGAGGAAACTAACTCCAGAATTAGGTCGATATCATGGATCATCAGATCGAATACGACGGAAACATCATTAGCTCTCTGGGAATAGGGGCTCATGCGATCAGCTTCGATCGCCAAAATAGTCTCATGCTTTAAAACTTTGCTTAGTTCTTGGAAAGCAGGGTTAAAACGTTCGATGTGACCAATTTGGAGAATGCGATTTTGCTCGGTAGCAGTTTTGACTAAGGATTCGGCTTCCTCGATGGTGGCAGCGATCGGCTTTTCGATGAGGACATGAACGCCAGCCTTAAGACAGGTAGTGCCGACATCATAGTGCAATCTGGTGGGAACAGCGATACAGACGGCATCGACTAGGGGCAAGAGGTCGCGATAATCCTCAAAAAAAAGCACACGGTGCTTGCTAGCAGTATCGCGTCCACGCTCTACGCTCACGTCGGAAACGCCGATAAGTTGTGCATCTTTGAGCAAGCTGAGCACCCTTGCATGATGCTGCCCCATATTACCGATACCTATAACACCAACCCGAATGGGATCGTGGAAATTACGATTGGGGCTCATACTCCTCACACACGCTCAATAAACACGCTCAGTTTGTCCAAAATCGTAACATGGAAGCATAACGCTTTGCTCTTTGTCTAAACCCAAATAGTTTTTCAAAGCCTTGAAAAGTAAGGCTTTGAAAATTTTAAGGATCGATCAGCCTGTATTCCGCATACCTGCGGCGATACCGTTAATCGTGAGTAAGGCTCCCCGCAATAGTTCATTTTTGGAGTAGCGCGATCGCAGATCGACGGTATCGGGACGGTGCTGGCGCAGGCGTTTGAGTAATGATGCTTGAATGAATCCCAACGGAACGATCGATCCATTACGCAACTGTACCGATCGCTGGAGGTCGCGATCGCTGTCCAACATTTGTTTTTGTCCTGTAATTGATTGGATGACCGTAAGAGTACGTTGATACTCCTTGAGAATCTCAGCAAAAATATCGATGAATGCCTCTTCATAGCCTTCTTTCGTCAATTCGCGCATATAGTGATGGGCGATTTGCAGATCGGTCTTGGCTAGGGTCATCTCGACGCGGGAGATCGCTGTTTTAAAGAATGGCCATTTGCTATAAAAATATTGCAAGAGCGAGAGATGACCTTCGGGGTTTTGCTGTAAAAACTCCTCCAGTGCCGCACCAATGCCATACCAAGATGGCAATAAAAAGCGACTCTGCGTCCAGCTAAATACCCAAGGAATTGCCCTTAAACTGCCGAGATCTCGCTTCCCAGCCCTTCGAGCAGGACGAGAACTGATTTGCAACTGACTGATCTCTTCGATGGGCGTGACTTGGTGGAAAAATTCCACCAAATTGGGCTGTTCGTAAATTAACTGGCGATAGACTTGGCGCGATCGCACCGAAATTTCCTCCATCGTATCCAGCCAGCAGTCGAGGGTATCGGTACTGCTAGGTAGCAAGGCAGCTTGAATTACTGCCGTAGCAATTGTTTCTAGATTGTAAAGAGCAATTTCGGGTAGAGAGTATTTAGAAGCCAACACCTCACCCTGTTCGGTAATCTTAATTCTGCCTTCGATGCTCCGTCCAGGTTGCGCCAAGATCGCCTCATAGGTTGGGCCGCCCCCGCGTCCCACCGAGCCGCCTCGCCCATGAAACATCCGCAGGTCGACTTGGTATTTTTGGCAAACATCTTGGAGCGCACGCTGGGCTTTATAAATTTCCCAGTTACTGCTCAAGAAACCTGAATCCTTATTGCTGTCAGAGTAGCCGAGCATCACCTCTTGGAGATGATTGTGGCTCTCAAGATAGGTGCGATAAAGGGGCAGCTCGAATAATTCGGTCATGATCGGTGGGGCGCTGCGTAGATCCTCCACCGTTTCAAACAGAGGGGCGATGCTGAGGGAGCCTTTACCCGTAGCAGGATCGTAAAGCCCTGCCTCCTTTGCTAGCAGTAATACCTCAAGAATATCGCTGACACTACGGTTCATACTGATCACGTAGTTATTGCAGATTTCAACGGAAAATTCTTGCTGGATATTTGCCACCATCCGAAATGTCTCAATAATTTCGTTGGTTTTGTCGCTAAAGTTTAACTTAGCAGGAATCATGGGGCGACGAGTTTTTAACTCTTGGGTCAGCCATGCCACCTTTGCCGATTCGGTCAGGTCATCATAGGGTTTATCTAACAGTTGCAGGGTTTCGGCAATTTCGGAGATCGTATTGCTATGCTGCGTGCTCTCTTGGCGAATATCCAGATGCGCAAGGTGAAAGCCATAGACATCAACTTGACGGATTAAGTTTTCGAGGGGTTTCGGGTTGAGCTTTGTTTCAATTAAACTTTCTTGAATTAACTTTAGTTCAGCGAGAAATTCGGAAACATTGGTGTAGAGCTGGTGTTCTTGACCCTTAGTGGATAGCTCCATTTCTGAGGCTTGCCAACCACTATGGCGCAACTTCTGATTGCGATCGCGGGTATTTTCTAGACGTTTTTTGACATAGGCGAGCTTGAGTCGATAGGGCTCTTGACGGAACTTGATCGAGTGTTTGGCATAGATCTCAGGTAGATGAATTTGATCATCGCCAAGGGAGTCGAGCAGGGCTTGCGAAACATCGCTGAGGCTTTGCGAGAGGGAGAGTAAGCGGCTGAGTCGATCTACGGAATGAATATATTTATTGAGGACGAGATTGCGTTGGTAGCAGGCGGTTTGCCATGTTACTTCGGGGGTGACATAGGGGTTGCCATCGCGATCGCTACCGACCCAAGAACCAAACTTACAAAAGTCATAGCTGGGTAGTTTGAGTTTGGGGAAAGTTACGGCAATAGCTGAGGCAATGCGATCGTAAAGCACAGGGATCGCATCAAATAAGACCTCTTCAAAGTAGTGCAGCGTATAGTCGGCTTCGTCTAAAACCGTGGGTTTAATTTGGTTAAGTTCGTCCGTCCGCCACCAGAGACGAATTTCTTCGGCGATTTGCTCTTGGAGGGAAGCCGCTTCCCAGTTTAAGGCGATCGCTTGGGGGGCGATTTCATCGCCCTTAAACCCAATCGTCCGATCCAATTCCTTCAGCATCTTGGCGATCGTCCGCTGTTTCTCGCGAATTGTATGGCGAACAATTTCGGTCGGGTGGGCGGTAAATACTAACCGAATATCGAGATTGTCTAAGATCCTCTGGATTTGGCGTGGGGGCACATTGAGTTTCTTGAGTTCAGGAAATAGCCAGCGAAAAGTGCCGACTGGATATTCGGCTTCGCTATTAATGGGACTAATCCTATAGATGCTAGTTTGCTCCTGCTCATGATCTTGCTCGACAATGTTAATAAGTTGGAAAAATAGAGCAAAGGCACGAGCCGCAGTAGTTGCTTGATGCAGGTCAAGGCTTTCGACCACTTTTAAAACTTCCTGTGCTGGATACTCAGGCGCTTGACCTTCGGGCGAACACATGGCTCGCAATTGGCGCAGTAAATCCACTAACTCTTGACCGCTTTCTCGTAATAGGACGGATTCCCACAAATCTTCGATAAGCTTGAGACGGTATCGCAGACGAGAATTAGCGGCACGCAGATCGCTCTCTATGTTTACTATCTGGACTAATGATGCTGACAGTGCTGCTGGGGAACTCATCCAACTTTCTCCAAAATTTTCTTTCTAATCCAAAATTTTCCCACTTTTAAGACTCACTCTTCTGTTGCTCAGCTAGCAGTTATACCAATTCCCGAAATGGTAGGCAGTTTTGGGTATTAAAAACCGATCGAGTTGGGTTCTTAACGTCCATCGCTGTCGTGACAATTGGGGCTTAGGTTTGATTAACCCTTAGCGAGCATAGGTGTGATTACAGAGCTAAAAATCTTTGGTAGGAATTAAACGTAAAATCTCTATTGTTTTCTATACCATACCAGCCCACCCGTTTGTTAGTTGTAGCGGTTTTTGCTAGTAGGTGAGTGGCGATCGCTCTAGGGCAAGATTACTTGAGATTAGTTAAAAAATGCTTTGTTTTTGCAATATTTCTTTACAAAATGTCGATAATAGGATTTAGGTTAAGTGGGCTTAATTAAATATAAAACCCTAAAACCTGCGGCGCAGGCTGCGCGTGCGCCGCAGGTTTTAGATCTGGACTTTAATTGTGCTGAGGTGCTTAGCTGAGGTACTTAGCTGAGGTACTTAGCAAGTTTATTTCAACCAAATAATTTCATAAGTAATTTCATAAGTAATTTAACAAGTAATTTAACTAATGTTTGATGTGCTGATTGTCGGTGCGGGCATGGTGGGTGCTAGCTTAGCCTGTGCGCTAGGTGATAAAAACTGTGCGGCGAACCATAGTCTCAAGGTGGGGATCATTGAAGCCAATGACAACTTTGGGCTTGGGGAGTTTACCTCTGACGGTCGTGCGAGTGCGATCGCCTATGGTTCGACGCAGATCTGGGAAAATATCGGTGTTTGGCAGGGAATGCAACGGAGGGGCGTAACCCCGATGCATATAATTCAAGTGTCCGAAGGGGACTTGCCCTACCCAGTCCAGTTGCGCCGCGAAGATATGGGGCAAGAGGCTCTAGGTTACATTGTCGAAAATGCCGTGACCTTGGCTGCGCTGTGGGAATTTGCGCGGGAATGTCAAAACTTGGAGTTAATCTGTCCTGCCAAGATTTTAGAGATTGCCTATGGGAGCGATCGCGATGTGATGCGGGTGAAGGTAAGTTCGGACATTGGCGATCAATATCTGGAAACCAAGTTATTGGTAGGTGCGGATGGAGGGCGATCGCAGGTGCGGGCTATGGCAAAGATGGAGATATCCGAGCGTCACTACGAGCAGACCTGTATTGTTACTACGATTCAATCGGAAAATTCCCATCAAAATTTTGCTTACGAACGCTTTCAATCTAGCGGACCCTTTGCGATCTTGCCCCTAGGTAACGATCGCGCCTGTGTAGTATGGACAGCGACTAAAGAAGAAACTCCGACTTTACTCGCTCTCGATGAAGTCGCCTTTTTGCAAGAGCTAACCCGACGCTTTGGTGCGCCCTTAATGGCAAAGCTCGGCAAGATCAAAGTGATATCCAGCGATCGCGCTAATTATGTGCCCCGTTGGATGCATAGTCAAACCTATATTCAGCCACGCCTAGCGCTCATTGGTGATGCTGCCCATACCACCCATCCGATCGCAGGGCAGGGGATGAATCTTGGCATTCGTGATGTGAATGCGCTAGCTAAGGTCTTAAAAGCCGCCCATCAGAATCACGAGGACTTAGGCGCGATCGCCGTTTTAAAACGTTATGAATCAAAACGTAAATGGGATAACCTCGGCGTAATTTGGTTGACCGATATTTCCAACCGCCTTTTTTCTAACCACAATTGGTTCTTCAAAGTATTACGCCGCTTGGGGTTGCTGATTTTGCAAATCTCTCCGCTAAAGCGTATATTAATGTATTTTATGATGGGCTTACATCAAATTTGAGGTGGATGTTCTTGCATTTTGACCCACATTCTACGAACATGAACTAGTTCAGATCGATTCATTCTTAAAGCTTCAATAGTTGCCCGACCAATTGCATTGACACCAATAATTTTTGTGCCATTTTCTCCCCAATTAAATGAATCTAACCATTTGTAAATTTGAGGATGAAACAACGGAGGCGAATTTGTCGCTGTAGATCTACCGAAATATAGACACTCACGCTACTTTTGCATATATTCCTATGTTCTTTAATGTGTATCTAGCTCTGGTTTTGAGAATGTTTAATTGATCTACTTTCATCAGAAGCAGATCTAAATCGTCTATCTCTCTATCTGAAAGGTTATTTTCGCTATTGCGTGTCAACATTTCACTGAGTTGTTGCTGAGAATCAATTGCTAATTTACTTTCTGCAAGTGTTTCTAATTCGGCAATACTTAAGCCTTGTAATAATTCGGTGTCAACACTTGCGATCAAACGATTATAGGTTGCGATGTCTAACACCACCCCAACTTTTTCGCCTTGCTGGTCAGTTACATATTGTAAAGACATAGCTTTTGATAGATGGTTGAAAATATAAAAAAATCTAGTACATTCACAATACAAGTACAAAACTATTCGGTCAAGTTGAGTCGAGGATAGACAATAATAATCTTTTACTTTCAGCGATCGCGAAAAATCATGGTTAAAATAACAGCACCTAGCACCTAATGTTCTGCTCTTAACCCATCAGTCCCCCTGCAACCGTGAAACTCCTTCAGATTTTTCAGGTATTTCCATTTTTCGATCGCACCGTCGATAAGTGGGCAACAGAAGCCCGATTACTTCGATGGCTGACTTTTTTATGGTTATTTGCGGGGCTAGCCGTACTTTTTTCCGCATCCTATCCTGTCGCCGACATTGCCTTTAAAGACGGCACTCTTTACTTTAAATACCAATTGGCATGGGCGGCGATTGGGTTGTTGCTCTTTAATGCGATCGTCCATACGCCCTTACGGTTTATGGTCAAGATCAGCCCCATCTTTCTATTTATTATTTTGGCGCTACTTTATGCGACCCATATTCCTGGGTTAGGGACAACTCGTAATGCGGCAACAAGATGGCTATCGTTGGGATCGAGTTCATTTCTATTACAACCCTCTGAGCTGATTAAACCTTTTTTGATTTTGCAGGCTGCTCAGCTTTTTGGAAACTGGGCGAAGACAAATTGGAAGATCAGGCTAGGGTGGATATTTGTATTTTTATTGGTGCTGGGCGGGATTTTGATGCAACCAAGCTTGAGCGTGACCGCACTCTGCGGGATTACGCTATGGTTGATTGCCCTAGGTTCGGGACTGCCAAGTTTTCAGCTTTTGGGAACCGCCGCTTTAGGTACTTGTGTGGCTGTAGCTAGTGTCACCTTTCGTGAATATCAACGACGACGGATTATGTCCTTTCTCGATCCTTGGCAAGACCAAGCAGGGGATGGTTATCAACTGGTACAAAGTTTGATGGCGATCGGGTCTGGTGGTTTGTGGGGAACTGGATTTGGTCTATCACAACAAAAGCTGTTTTTGCCGATTCAATATACCGACTTTATTTTTGCCATTTTTGCTGAAGAATTTGGTCTGTTTGGGGGGATTTGCTTGCTTTTATTAGTGATGATTTACGGCACGATCGGTTTAGCAGTCACCTACAAGTGTAAAGATCCCGTGATTCGCTTGATTGCGTTGGGCTCGACTTCGCTGATTGTGGTACAAGCTATTTTGAATGTGGGGGTGGCAACTGGGGTATTACCTACAACGGGATTGCCATTTCCTTTCTTAAGTTATGGCGGTAGTTCCACCTTGTCTTGCTTAGTGATTGCGGGATTGTTAATTCGGGCGGCAAGGGAAATGTCTGCGGCGGATGTGATTCCGTTTGTGAAGGCAAAGAGCGATCGTCAAGATCCGAAAAACAAGCAACAGGAAAAAATAGAAGCGACAAGGCGGCGATAGTCTCTACAATGTTGGAGAAAAGCCACTTGAAGCTAGCAATTTTTACTGATGTCTGAACCCGATCTAAATTCGACCGCTGGCTATTTAGCAGTTTTGCGTAATCGTCAATTTTTGGCATTGTGGCTTGCCCAAATCGTAGCCCAGTTAGTTGACAAAGTCGTACTGATTCTATTGATTGCCCTTGCTGTGGCTACGGGTGGGAGTGATGTCAATACGCGCGAATCATCGATCATGATTGCTATGACCTTACCAGCAGTATTTTTGGGGTCGATCGCAGGGATTTTTGTCGATTGGCATCCGAAGCGGGAAGTTTTAATTTTATGTAATTTTTTACGCGGGGCTTGTATTTTTGCGATTCCCTTTGCACCGCGATCGCTAGCAGTTTTATTGCTCTTCACTTTTATTATTTCGACACTTACCAACTTTTTTGCACCTGCAGAACAATCGGCAATTCCTTTGATCGTGCCCAAGCAGGATCTCTTAGCGGCAAATGCCCTGTTCACCATTACGGAAGTAGGGTCGCTGATCGTTGGCTTTGCGATCGGCGCACCATTACTCACCTTTACCTTAAATCTTTTCCCGAACGCGACAGCCTATAGTCGTGAAGTTGTATTGGGCAGTCTGTATATCGTTTCGGGTTTATTTTTGTTCGCCTTGCCTAAAAACGAAGTTATTCACCCCAAAAAAGTTGGCTCGGGAATCTGGACTGATTTAAGAGATGCCTTTCAGTATGTCAGACATAATCACTTGATTGGTGGGGCAATGCTCCAGATGATTTTATTGTATGCGGTGCTAGGAGCCATGCAGAAGCTATCGCTCAACCTCGCCGAAGTCGTTACGGGCAATCGCCAAGAATTTGGCTCATTTGTGGCTTCCGTAGGGGTAGGATTAGCGATCGGAGCCTTTCTGATCGGTAAATTTGGCGAGAAGATTGTCCATCGTCCCCTACCATTCATTGGCTTTATGGGGATGGCATTTGGGCTGCTGATGTATGCTTTTGTATCTAATCAATGGGTAGCTTGGCTGATCGGTACTTTTATTGGCATTAATGGCGCTTTAATCGTAATTCCGATGCGGACGGTGATTCAGGAACATACCCCTGAAAATATGCGCGGTAAAGTATTTGGGCTACTCAACAATGGCGAGAATATTGCGGCGAGTTTGCCCCTTGCCGTGATTGCTGTCTCCTTAGATTTTTTAACGGGAATATTTGGCGTGCAAAATGGGGGTAAGCAACAAGTGGGTTTTCAGATCGTGTTAATTGTTTTTAGCTTGCTTGTCTTTGGGCTTGGTACTTGGGCTTGGAAACGGACAAGAAGAGCCTTAGAAAACGTTTTATAGCTGTCGCCAGTCAAATTAAAACCCCAAAAGAGGGTTGCCGCGCTCTGCGCGGCAACCCTCTTTTGGGGTTTATACCAATTTTAAAAGCCCAAAAGTAAAAGCCTCGCTTAGCAAGGCTTTTATAGTCGTTTTAAATAACTTGTAGACGGGCTTCGACTTCGCTCAGCCCTCGGTGTAAGCTAGCTGAGCGAAGTCGAAGCTGTAGTTTTTATTTGAATTATCTATA
>NZ_LIRE01000726.1 GCF_001402795.1 Pseudanabaena sp. 'Roaring Creek' | reverse complement strand
TTTAAATCGCCAATGTCTCGACCGTCGTATTCCTGATAAACAGCTTTTGATTCAGGAAGTCTCGGCTTGGGAAAATCGCAGGAATTCTCTCTCTTGTAAAGTCAATTGGCAATTTACTACTGCTGATGCTCGCATTAAATTGCTTCGCCTCTACCCGTCAATAATTACTTAACTGCCTAGTAGCTAGGCATAAGTAAACTTAAAAACTAGAAGAGCATACCGCCCGCGCAGCGGGCGGTATGCTCTCTGGTTTTGTTTTTTAATTATGCCGAACTACTTACTACAGAATACAATTAAGCTAGTAACGTTCAAATAATGGATATGCTAAAAACTCTTTGGGCTACTGTTCAAAAAGGAAAAATTGAGTTATTGGAGGCTTCAGAACTGGCTGAAGGGACAAAGGTATTGGTGACTTTATTAACTGATGACTATGAGTCTGAGTTTTGGCTTCGAGCAAGTCAGACATCACTTGATGCAGTTTGGGATAATACTGAGGACGATATCTATGCCGAATTACTCTAAAAATATCATCATTTTAGTTCGATATCCATTTTCAGATCTATCTAATGCGAAGGTTCGTCCTGCGGTTATTGTCAATGCATCACATAGCTCTCAAGATATTCTAATTGTGCCGCTAACTAGTAAAACAGGATCATTGCTTGACGGGGAATTTGTGCTTTCTAATTGGGCAGCGGCAGGGCTGAATGTTGTTACGGCAGTCAAGCGTGGTATCTATACTGTAAATAGAAGTTTAGTTATCAAGATTGTTGGGAAGTTAGCTGATGTTGATATTGATAGACTTGATCAATCTTTAAGAGGTTGGCTAGG
The DNA here is from genome assembly GCF_001402795.1 of Pseudanabaena sp. 'Roaring Creek'. GTDB lineage: Bacteria > Cyanobacteriota > Cyanobacteriia > Pseudanabaenales > Pseudanabaenaceae > Pseudanabaena. The sequence goes on along the minus strand of NZ_LIRE01000726.1, from coordinate 11,900 downwards.
TTTATGATTACAACCCGATCGCCTAAATCTCAAAATCAAACAGTGATCGCCCCTCAACACCCATAAACCCCGATCGCCAACTATCAACACTAAAAATCAATGAAGATCTGGAGATCATTATCCATTCTTTAGTTCACAAAATACTTTTTGTTCCACACTGTATTCGATATTCACCTTCAAAGTAGGCGGATCTTTAACTAACATAACCCTCATTTTATTATTTTTGCAAATCTCTAATAGCAAGAATAATTGATTTTTCGTGGTCATAAACCTTTTTATCCATCTGAACAACCTGAGGAATAGTATTTTCATGAAGCCACTTAATCAAAGAAAAATCTCCTGTTTCAAGGAGAGATTTTGCATCTTGCTTTGTGATTTTTTTGAATAGTGATTTCCTCTCATTCTCAGGTAAATCTAAATTTAAGATGCACTCGTATTCTGGTGTTTTCGAGTAACCAGGAAATAATAACGTCTTAGCCACAGCGAAATTACCTTCAAAAGCTAAAGGGCAATACCCAACCCGAAAATAAGGACTACCTTTTCCTAAAATTAAATTTTTCTTGCCAAAGACCTTATCGACATATTGGTAGTGCCAGAAAAATTTATCTCCGCATATATCATAAAAAGTGAGAGCAGGACTACCATCTCGTAATTTACAGAACTCAAAGTATAGATTTTTTTCTAGATATGCGTAAACATCACCAAGTGCTGAATGTATTTTCCAATTTGGGTGAATACGATCACAAATTTATTCAATAGAATGTTTGGTAAATGTGACTATATACCTAATATTCTCTATTTCGATAGTTGGTTCATGAGTAGAGTAGTAGCGAATCCCTCGACTACTATTAAACTTCTTCAGAGAGAGACATTGAACAACTATGTCGTTATCTCTAGGTAAAAGCTCGAAATCATTAAAAGGGAAATATTGATCAAATTTATCTTTTGGGAATTTTTTTAAAAATGCTTCACAAAGAAAATCTAATACTACATATGCCCCTATACTTTCACCAAGCTGAAATCCTTTCTTTACTGGTTCAATTGCCTTCCAATAACCAAGTTTTTTTTATGTTTTTATAAATAGGCTTTAACTCGTCAGGAATCCCATTAAAACCAAATGCTTGAACAATTTCTTTGATTATTTGAGAGAATTCTGGATCTGCTTCTTCATTCTTAAAAATAAATTTAGGATATTTATCCCGTTCTTCTCTTTTTTCCTTAGATTGCCAGTAGGGATTAAATCCTCGATGTTTTTTCATAGTTTAGTTTTGTATCGATATAGTTTTAAAAATTTTCGTCTCAGCACTCTATTGTTTCAATCACTAACTACCAAGTTATTTCAAGACTGAGCGAACCTCAAAAGCTAACTCATGGCGATAGAAACAAACATTGAACTCACTAAAAAAGTTCATATGTCCAAGAATTACAGGCGAATCATTTGATTGAGTCCAAGCAAAAGCGAGTAAAGTGTTTGAGAAAGATCCAACAGTGCCAGATAGAACTAAACCTTTGGCTTCACTTCGAGAAAGATTGCCACTTAATGGAATTGTTACTGTTTGCTCTTCCCAAATTGCTCCTAGCTGTAAGCCAATATCATGAGGTAATACGTTTACACTTGCCCCAGTGTCTAATAAAGCCAACACTTCTATAGATTGAGTGGCATTAGTGAGATGCAAAGGCAAATAGGGCATAACGACCGATCGCCCAGAGCTATCAACTTTCTCTGTAAAATTAAAGCGTTGTCCATTAAGCATTTGCTTTTTCCTTTGCATCTCTCAAAAGATCTGACAATGCTGTGACCGCTTGAGCATCTGCTTGAGGCGACCATACAACTGCATTAGTTGATGCTAATTGATTGAGTAGATTTTGTTCTCGATTAACCTGTGTTGTTTCCAAATTACAACCTTCTTCTTTCGCTACCGCAAGCAAAAGAAAATGGATTAACCGTAGTTTATCCTCATGGGTTAATTGACTAACAGTTGGTAAAAGCTCAGTGAGAGACATATTGATTATTGGGAATCGTTATTTTTGGTTTAGATGCCAAAGTTGTGAGCAATTTGGACGATCATCAAATAATTAGACACAGCTTTCTGCCTGAGCGCTTAGCCTTATTTTAGCGAAATTCAAGTTGTTAAGATTGTACGATATCCAGTCAAGCGATCGCATTTTTGCGATTTTGTTAGCGATTGGGTCTAGTATTAAACAATTAGATTTTAAATCTAGAACGGAGTGGTATTAATGGACGGTGAATCTTGTAAACGTAATGGCTGTAATGGCACTATAGAAGATGGCTATTGCAATGTCTGTGGACTCGCAGCACTAAAATCCTCCACGACAGGGCAATCCCGCCAATATACCGCCGAAAGAGTTACTGGGCGCAGTATGCCCGTTACTACGGGTACAGGTTCATCGCCGCTCACCAATCGCTCGAAGGGATCGCGTCGTACTAGCCCCACGGGACGCAGCAGTCGCAAACAACTGGGAGCAGGGTTAGTTTCCGTTCCCGAACTACCTTCCACTGAGCCAGAAAAGGCAATCATGGTGGAGGCAAAAGTGCCCGAAAACAAACGCTTTTGTGCTAATTGCAATCAGGCTCTTAAGCGCGAAAAAGGATTTTGTAGTCAATGCGGTCAAAAATATTCTTTTATCGCTTCGCTACAACCAAACGATCTGATTCTCGATCAATACGAAGTCAAAGGGGCGATCGCCTATGGTGGTCTGGGCTGGATTTATTTGGGCTTCGATCGCACCCTATCGCGTTATGTGGTGCTGAAGGGACTTCTAAATACGGAAGATGCTTCCAGCGCTGCTGTCGCCGTTGCCGAACGTCAATTTCTTGCCTCCGTCAAACATGCGAATATTGTCGGGATTTATAACTTCGTGAAGCATGGTTCCGAAGGATTTATCGTCATGGAATACGTGGGCGGTCAAACCCTCAAGGAAATTCGGAAGAGTCGGGGGGCTTTACCAGTTACTGAAGCGATCGCCTATATCCATCGCATTCTCTCTGCTTTTTCTTATTTGCACCAACTGGGTTTAGTCTATTGCGATTTCAAACCCGACAATGCCATGGTAGAAGGGAATGATGTCAAATTGATCGATATGGGTGGGGTGAGGCGCATTGACGATCTGACTGGGGATATTTACGGCACGGTTGGCTATAGCGCTCCTGAAGCTGGCGAAGGTCCTACGGTCGTGTCAGATTTATTTACGATTGGGAGAACCCTAGCAGTTTTACTTGCCGATATTCGCGGGTTTACGAAGGAACATCTCTATAACCTACCCAGTCCAGAAGAAGAACCTCTCTTTAAGGAACAGGAATCGCTATATCGGTTTCTCTTAAAATCTACCGCCGAAAATCCCGACGATCGCTTTCAATCGGCCGATGAGATGGCGGATCAATTGCTGGGCGTGCTGCGCGAAATTGTTGCGCTCCAAACCAATACTCCCCGTCCTGCCTCAAGCAGTCTTTTTGGTGGGGATATGTTAGCGATCGCTGTCAGTGGTGATTTTGAGCCAATCTTAGCGGACTATCACCAGTTGCCAGTGCCAAATCTTGATGGCAGCGATCCTGCCTTTAATGCAGTACTGAATGCAGGAGCGATCGCCGATCCCGTAATGCGCGTTGACAATTTGCGGCAAGTAGTCCAAAGTACTCCCAAATCCATTGAAGCAAAGCTCAGATTGGTAAATGCGCTGATCGATAGAAAAGCCTATACTGAAGCGGAATCAATTTTAGCAAAAGTGGAAGAACTCGATGCTTGGGATTGGCGCGTTCTCTGGTATCAGGGGCGATCGCTCATGGCGCAGGGAAAATATCAAGAAGCACAGGCAGCATTCGATCAGACCTATTTCGATCTTCCTGGAGAGCTAGCGCCGAAGTTAGCCCTTGCCCTCGCCGCCGAACGAGCCCATCGCTATCCCTTCGCGATCAAAATGTACGAGCTAGTCTGTCGCACCGATCCGAGCTATGTAACCGCATCATTCGGCTTAGGGCGTTGTCTGCTGGCGACGGGCGATCGCAATGGTGCGGTTGCCGCCTTAGAGCGAGTTCCCCAATCTTCGAGCCTATTTGCGCGATCGCGGGTAGAAGTGACTAGAACTCTGATTAATACGAAGGTAGCGAATCCCAGTAGCCAAGAATTAAAGGATGCGGGAAATGCAATTGAAGCGATCGCCTTAGAGGGGATGGAACGCTATCGCCTCACGAAGCAGGTTTTGGAAACAGCGCTTAACTTAGTAACGACCCAAGCGCTAGCGCCGAACACCAGTCTTACCCTTTTGGGCAAACCTCTGGAGGAAATACATTTGCGCGAAGGTTTAGAAAAAGCACTTAGAGCGATGGCGCATCTGACAACTGGTGACGAAAAAATTCGCTTGGTTGATGAAGCCAACCGCATTAGACCTAAGACACTTTTTTAAATCCTGTAACGTAAGCTTATTGAGAAGAGTGGCGCGAAGCGCCACTCTTCTCTTTTGGGATTTTGATTTTGTCCTAACGCAAGTGAAGACAGCTATAGCAAAATAATATAGCAGCAGCCAGTTATGTTAGGACAAAAACAAAACCCAGAAGAGTGTTGCGGCGCGAAGTGCCGCAACACTCTTCTGGGTTTTATGTCTTAACTTATTTGGCTATAGCTATAATAATTCTTGGACGAAGTGTATCGTGGAGCGCCATACTTATCTCGCCATATTTATAGTTATAGTCAGTAATGTTAGGACAAACATCCCCAATAGAGAGTTGCGGCGCTTCGCGCCGCAACTCTCTATTGGGTTGAGTGCTATATATCAGGAGAAAGCAGTAAATGAAAGCAATTTTGATGACCGCAGTTGGCGATCCCGATGTATTGCAAATAGCCGATATCCCCGATCCGACTATTCAATCTCCTACCGAGATATTAGTAAGACTCAAAGCCGCAGGGATCAATCCCATTGATACTAAAATCCGCGTTCGAGGAACATTCCAGCCCGATCGCCTACCCGCAATTCTGGGTTGTGATGGTGCGGGTGTTGTCGAAGCGATCGGCTCTGAAGTTAGCAAGTTTAAAGTAGGCGATCAAGTTTATTTTTGTAATGGTGGCTTAGGATTACACCAAGGCAACTACGCTGAACTGACCACCATTGATGAAAAGTTCGCCGCCCATAAGCCCAAGTCTCTTAGTTTTGAAGAAGCTGCTGCCGTCCCTTTGGTCTTACTTACCGCATGGGAAGCTCTGTACGAGCGCGCTAATCTCCAATCATCAAGCATTAGCCCCAATGTCCTGATTCATGCGGGTGCAGGCGGTGTCGGGCATATAGCCATTCAATTGGCTAAGTTGAGAGGAGCAAACGTCTGTACGACTATTGGCTCGGAAGCGAAGGCGAGATTTGCTAGAGGCTTAGGGGCGGATTTAACGATCGCTTATAAGGATACTGATTTTGTCGAAGCTGCCATCAACTGGACAAAGGGCGAAGGATTAGACATTGTTTTTGATACGGTTGGAGGAAAGGTCATCGAGCAAAGCTTTCCTGCGGTTAAAATCTGTGGCGATCTCGTTACCATTCTCGAACCTCCAGCCGATATAAGCTGGAAAGTTGCCCGTACTCGTAACCTACGATTTAGCTTTGAACTGATGCTAACCCCCATGTTATTGGGGAAGACCGCTTTGCAAGTGCAGCAGGCAAAAGTCCTCAGTGAAAGTGCTGCCTTATTTGATACTGGCAAGTTAAAAATCCATGTCAGTGAAGTATTTCAACTTGCTGATGTTGCCAAAGCACATCAACTCTTAGAAACTGGTTCGGCGATTGGCAAAATTGTAATTTCAATTTAAATGGATTTTATCGTAAGCCTAAATGAGTTGTGATTGGCTTCGACCTAGCTCAGCCATCGGGATAATACCAATTCCCAAAATGGCATTGCAATTTTGGGAATCTCAAAACCTTACTGGGTTTATTTTTTAATTCACGGAAGTGAGTCGACACTTCCGTGAATTGGTATAGCTGTCGCTAGGTATAATAGGACATAAACCCCAAGAATTGATTGGCGGCGCATCGCGCCGCCAATCAATTCTTGGGGTTTGATTTTTCCTAAGTCAAGTAACTGTAGCTATATAAGATGTCTGAACAATGTCTGAGCGAATGCGAAGCCCTATTTTTTATAAATGATCTAGGAATACTACTCCCTTCCCAGTAAAGAATTAGACATTGCGGCGCTTCGCGCCGCAATGTCTAATTCTTGGTTTTGTATATCTATTTCTGTGGTGGGAAGGGAGTATAGTTAAAGGCTACTTGGTATTTTTAATAAGGCGATCGCCTGTTGGCTAGAGATATGGGCTAAGGGCAAACTATCAATCCCCATCGCTACACAAAGTAGAGCTAAATAGAGAATCGAATATTTGAATACAGAACGGGCGATATTGCGATCGCTCGGTTCTTTTAATAGTTGGGTTGCCTTGTAAATGAAAGTTGCACCTAAGGCGATCGCCGAAAAGCAATAGACTAACCCCATGACATTGCAAGGATAAACCAGTAATAAGGATACGGGAATAATTAACAATGTATAGACCAAAATCTGATTGGCAGTTACTTCTGCGCCCTTAACTACTGGCAGCATCGGTACGCCAACCTTGGCATATTCATCGCGGATCATTAGGGCTAAAGCCCAGAAATGGGGAGGAGTCCACACAAAAATAATCGCAAATAACACCCATGCCGCCCAACTCAATTCCCCTGTGACAGCCGCCCAGCCCACGAGAGGCGGAATTGCCCCTGCGGCTCCACCAATGACGATGTTTTGGGTGCTGGAACGCTTGAGCCAAATTGTGTAAACACCAACATAGATAGCAATGCCCGACATTGCCAAACAGGCGGCAAGAAGGTTGGCACAGAGCGCTAGCAATGTAAAGGAAATCATCGCCAAGGCGATCGCAAAGATGAGTGCTTGCAGAGGGCTAATCCGCCCCGATGGAATTGGTCGCCAACTGGTGCGTTCCATTTTGGCATCAATATCGCGATCGTACAGACAGTTAATCGCATTTGCCGAAGCAGCAGCGATCGCTCCCCCCAAGACCGTAGTCAACATTAACAATCCATCAACTTGACCTTTAGAGGCAATCCACATTGCCCCTGCGGTAGTGATTAGTAGGAGGACAATAATGCGAGGTTTGGTTAACTCTATGTAATCTTGAATGACACTGCGCCAATTGCGAGCCAATTGATTCGATCGATCGGTCTCAGCAAATATAGTTTCTGGGATCGCTGTTTCTTGCATTACGCTTAACTCCTAAAATATTTTGCAGATTACGGTTAGCGAATCGCAGGTTGCACTTGATTCTGTTCTTTGGTTTGAAATGGATCTTGGTTAGCAGCTCGAAATGCTAATACAGTAAAGCAAACAAGGGTTCCGAGTAATGCTGAGCCGATCGCTTGGTGGGCGATCGTTAATGGTTCGACTTGTAAATGTAGTTTGTAGGTAGCATAGCCAATCGCTACTTGTAAAAGCACGAGTAAACCCACAAGCAAGGAAATGCGCCGTAGCCAAGGCGAGGTTGTCTTAGCAAGCCAAGTCACCACGACAACGGCAATGCTAGAAATACTTGCGGGAATTACACCTAATAAATGGGCATTCAAAACCACACACATATCCTTTGTAGCAAAGCATTGATGCAGAGCCCATTGCGAAGCAACTAACGCCCCAAGAATACTTTGTAAGTACACAAAAATTACTGCCGACAGCCCTAACCAAGCAATTTTTTTAGAGCCGAGATAATTTGCCGAACTTGATTGCTGGCTCAAGGTAGAAGCGATCGCCAACAAACTAGAGAAAAATAATAACCCCGTGCCCAAGTGAGCCGTGACGATATCAAACCTTAATAATTGGGTTACGGTCAATCCGCCCAAAATGCCCTGAAAAACCACCAGAGATAATGAACCCGAAGTCGCCCAAGGCAGCCAACTTGGTAATGATTTTCGGAAATACCAGCTTGCGCCAAACAGAACAATGGTGGCGAATCCGACCGAGGAGGCAACAAGGCGATGAAACCATTCTAAAAAAACTTGGAGGTTCATCTGCTCGGCGGGTAATACCGATCCATAGCATAGCGGCCAATCGGGGCAGGCCAACCCTGCATTCATCACGCGAGTAGCGCTGCCAATCGCCATCACCATCCAAGTGGCGATCGCAATTCCCAAAGCAATGCTACGGAGCAGGACTATAACTCGGCTTCTAATTTCAGGATTACTTTCAACGTTAATTTCAGAATTACTATTAGTCAGATGTTCAGCCGCTCGTGCTGCTTTGTAAGAAGATAAAGAATCAGTCATGCAAGTGTAGGAGGTTCAGGCTTTCTTCGTGAATCTTGATAAAACTCAACAGAAGTATTGATAATAGTTACGACTTATATTAAGAGCAGTTCTAGATTTGGTAGGAGGACTTAACAATTTCTTCGTTAATTTCTTCGTTAAGTGCTGGCATTGATCGCAGAAAAAGCCCTGCATAGCAGGGCTTTTTCTTGGTGATCATGGTCGGCTTCATAGGGTTTGGCGATCGCGGAAATTTTCCAAACGATTATCTATGCGATTTTTGATATTGTCTCTGATGTTATCTTTAATGCTCTCTTTGGAGCGATTGGGAGAACGATCGGAACGATTTTTTTGGATGATCTCATTGAGTTGCGATCGCTGTTGAGGGGTCAAGATATCTCGCATAGCCAACATTCTTTCAAAATGTTGCTTTTGGAGCTCCTGCTGAAGGTTTAAAACTTGCGTATGTTTCTGGCGAATTACGGCGCTACTTTCATTACTAGCTAGCAAATCCCGCAGCTCGCGATTGGCTTGCCGCGACTGTTGGGATAGATCGCGAATGCGATCGCGATCGCGATCACGCACCTCCTTAAGTTTTTGTAATTGCTCGGGGGATAAATTTAACTGTTTTAAAATTTTGCCCGAGGGCATATCGGCACTTTCAGAGCGATTGGGATGGTTGTCTGGCTTTGGTGATGGGTTTTCTTCGGCTAGGGTTTGAGGATTATGATCCGACTTTACTTGCGGCTGGCTGGCAACTTGGGATTGGCTGAGAGATTGCCCCTGTGGTTGCGATTGCAAAATATTGCTACTACTCAAAAAAATGCTGCTAGCTCCAACCACGGCAGCAGTGAGGGCGACATAGCGAAATATCTTGGAACTTAAAATAGATTTGAACATAGCATCTTCAATTTTTTGATAAATTTTTCAATAATTCAATATTTCAATAAATAGAAATATTCAAAATCACTCATATTCAAGGGGTGATAGCTCCGACAAAATTTGGTTGTCTGTTGAGGTGGACGAGCTTGGGGTGGCAGTATTGTCATTAGCATCCCAACTATAGATAAGTGATTGCTCGATCTCAGCTCTGTCGGCTTCACCGATCGTTTTCCCTTGCGTAATATTGGGCGCATTGGCAATTTGATACTGGGGCGTTCGACTCGTTGCCCAATTAAAAGCTACCCCTGTGGCGATCGCCACGGGAATCGCCACAGCCCAAGGAAGCCAACGCCGCAAACGTGCCTTGAATGGTTTGGCAGCAGGTTGGGGATATTTACTAATCTCCGCAAATAGCTGCTGCTCAAAGTTGGGGGCAGGGGGTGGCGCGATCGATTTGTGCTGCTTGAGAAAAGACACTAAGGAGTCGTGCGAAGAGGATTCGTGAGAATTTTTAGGGGCATCTCCACCAAAATCTTCGCTAAAATCCTGTGGTTCCTGAGTATATTTATTTGTCATAACTCGACTCCTTGCGCTTCTAAAAACTTTTTGATGGCACTGCGGGCATGAAACAACCTTGATTTCACCGTGCCTACAGGAATGGATAAAATTTCGGCAATATCTTTTTGAGGTAACTCTTCTAAATCGTGCAGTACTAATACGGCGCGATGATCTTCACTGAGCTTGGCTAAACCGCGCTGCATTAGGTCTTGATAATGCATTTGCGTGAGATTCGGCTGCGAATCACCATCACGGGCGATCGCCTCATCGGCGAAATTAGCAAGTTGCTCGTCTTCCACATTAATATTGCGCGATCGCATTTTGGCTAGAGCTTTGCGGCGATCGCTCGCAACGTTAAAGGCAATCCGATAGAGCCATGTCGAAAACTGCGAAGATTGACGAAATTTCGGTAATCCTTTCCATGCTCGTAAAAAGACATCCTGTACCAAATCATCTAAACCATCGGTGCCGCATAGCTGATATAGCGTTGAGCGCACCTTTTGCTGATGACGTTGATAGAGCTTTTTAAAGCCATGGGGATCGCCTTGCAAGCAAGCCTGCACGATACTTAGATCGGGATCGCTAAGACTAGGTTCTTCGATATTGGTGATTACCGTTTTGAACATCTACTATCAACCATCGTAGAGATAAGGAATATGGGCGGAGAAAAGCTGCTATTCCTAAGACCATGAGAGCAACTATACTTGTTGGGACTCATTATTGGGACTTATTGGGACTCATTTATTGGGACTTATTGAGACTTACTGAGACAATAATTACGCATTAATTGCTCATTGAGGCAATAATTGAGCAATGTCATTGGCAATAATTGAAGCAATATCGTTGGCAATCAACTTATAGGTTTTGACCGCCGCGATCTCAAAAAGGTTCATTCCTAAAATTTATTCCTAAAATTTATTCCTAAAATGGTTATCTCTAAAAGGCTTTACTCATGTCTGTTGTTAGTTCTGTATTAATTCCTATCATTAAACTATGGTTACGATCGCAGGTCGAACATATTGAAGCTATCGAAATTGCGATCGCTGGCAAAAGTCGCCAGATCCTCAGTGGTGACATTCCTAAAGCGAATGTAATTGGGGTAGGGGCAAAATATCAAGGCTTAGCGGTTACCAATATTGACCTATGCGCCGAGGCGATCCATCTCAATATCGCGCAGATCCTCAAGGGGGAAACGTTAAGACTGCTCGATCCGATCCGCGTCACTATGGATGTTGAGCTGTCGGCTTCAGATTTGCAGAGTTGTTTGCGCTCTCCTCTTTTTTTAGAAGCGATCGCTACCGATGTGCCTCCTGTCGTTACTAGTGATGATGAAATTCGCGCTTTGCTAGAAACGTTATTACATAAACTAGGCGATGAATTTACGCTGCATGAGTTGGTGATTGTCGAGGGTCGGGCTAAATGTCGTGGTGAATTTGCGATCGCCGCTACCTAAATCATTTCCCCAGTCCAGAAAGATAAGATATTCTTTTAATTTATTTCATGTCCTTGGCTAAGTTTATTTATCAATTTCAGAAATTGTTGGCGATCTCGTTGATCAATTTATTTTGTCTGTTGGGCTGCCTAGCGATCTCGATCCCACCAGCATGGGCGGCATCGTTTGCAGTTAGGGTATTTGATGGCGATAACATTACGCTGATCGATCGAGGGATTAAAACCAAAGTGCATCTTGCCTGTATCGATGCACCTGAGCTATTGCAAGCAGAAGGCGAACATGCACGCAAAGTATTACAAAATGTCCTTGATGATGAAGAGATCGCTGTCAAGGTTTTTAAAAAAGATAAATTTGGACGCTACTATGGCGAGGTCTTAGCGGGTGGGCAAAATGCCAATAAAGTTATGGTGTCTCTCGGACTTGCCCATTACGATCGCCTTCAAGAAAAGGACTGTCCAGAATACGAAGCGATCGAACAAAAAGCCCAGAGCGATCGCCTCGGAATCTGGGCAAATGGTACTGAAGTTATATTACCGAGCCAGTTTCGCCGCGAGCATAAGTTATTAGGTGTGGGCTATTAACTAGAACTGACGTTAATTATGCTCAGCTACTTATAGCTATATTCACTTAAGTCAGGAAATCAAACCCAATAGAGATTTGCGGCGCTTCGCGCCGCAAATCTCTATTGGGTTTGATTTTTGTCCTAACATTACTGACTATAGCTATA
>NZ_LIRE01000379.1 GCF_001402795.1 Pseudanabaena sp. 'Roaring Creek' | reverse complement strand
AACATCAAACCCAATAGAGAGTTGCGGCGCTTCGCGCCGCAACTCTCTATTGGGTTTGATGTCCTGACTTCAGTGAATATATCCATAAATTCAAAACAAATTCAAATCCATGACAAGCAAAATTTATTTAAAAGGGGTTAAAGCCTATGGCTATGTGGGGTATTTGCCTGAAGAAAATGTATTAGGACAATGGTTTGAAGTGGATGCAACCCTATGGGTAGATTTTGAAAAGGCGACTCATAATGATGACATTGAAGATACCGTCAATTATATTTCCTGCATTCGCAAGATTGAGAACCTCACGCAAACGCATAAATTTAAGCTGATCGAGCGTTTAGCTGGTGCGATCGCCGATAGCCTCCTCGAAGATACTAAAATTACTCAAGTTGAAGTAAAAATTATCAAGCATCCACCAATTCCCAATTTCCTCGGTTCTGTTGCCGTCGAAATCGTGCGATCGCGCGATCGAATCTCATCGACAAATGCTGCAAACCAACTACAAGCAACCGCTGAATCTCCATCGAAAGCTAGCCCCAAAACAAAAGCAATCAGTGATTCCCCAATCTCCAATTCCCAATCCCCAATTCCCGATTCAGCCCCATCGAAAATCATCAGCATCCATACCGATGGCGCTTGCTCTAAAAATCCAGGTCCTGGTGGCTGGGGTGTAGTCATCCATTTCGATGATGGTAGTACCAAGGAAATCGGTGGCGGGATTCGCGAAACTACCAATAATCAAATGGAGCTGCAAGGGGCGATCGCCGCCTTAGAATTTCTCGCTACTCACAAGCAATCTACCCCTGTCGATCTTTATACCGACAGTAAATATGTCCTCGATGGGATCACTAAATGGATTAAGGGCTGGAAAAAGAATGGCTGGAAAACTAAGGACAATAAGCCCGTCAAAAATCAAGAACTTTGGCAACAACTCGACCCTCTCAATTCATCGAATATTCGATGGCATTGGGTAGAGGGACATTCTGGTGATCCTGATAACGAGAGATGCGATGCGATCGCCCGTAGTTACACCGCCAAATATGCCTAAAACAAAAGAGACTCGCTACGCGAGTCTCTCTAATATTTTTGTTTGTGACGATATCTTAAAAACAGCTTTGCAAAAGCTTAGCTAAACTCCGACAAATCCCAAGAAATATCGTTTGTTTGCTTTAAACATATTTTTCTGCAAAAGCTGTCATCGCATCTAACTGTGAATCCATCAACAAACATTTTTCCAAATGCTCAATGTTTAACTCAGGTAGCCATTCACTGCGATCGCTTTGTAAATATTCACCGTCAACTAATCGATAAATGCTAATTTTGCCATCTACCCAAAACCAAACTTCTGGAATACCCCTTAATTGATATTTCCTTAACTTTTTAACACTTCCGCTAGTAACAACAATTTCAATACATAGGTCAGTCTTTGCAGGATCATTACCAAAAGCAAAGGACAAATCAGCCTGAAACTCAAGACTAGGTTCAATTTTTTGGGTATAAGCACCTGTTGATGTAAAGCGGATGCGTTTGGTGACGAAATAAGAAATTAGTAAAGCCCCAAGAAGACTGGATATCATTTCATGATGCAAACCAATACCCATAATTTCTAGTTCTCCCTCACAATAAGTCATCCGCACTCCACCGATTTCTTCAAATGCGGATTGCAAAGTTTTAAACTGTTCCCAAGTGACAGCCCATTTAACGAGATATTGGTTTTCTTCCTTAGCTAAAGTCTGGATCATCGCTTTACCCTCGCTGCTGAGTGTTTTCAGTATAACCAATTAATACCAATTGCCTAATGTGAGACTGCACTTCTGCTAAAAACAAAACCTAATAGAGAAGATATCGTGATTGGCTTATAATCTGCCGATCTGAGGCAATATATGGGATATGCGATCGCCAAGATAAGATTGCCCATGTTAGAATTTCTGCTAAGCTCTACCAGAAAATTGTAGATAAAAAGAGGATCGCTAAAAATGCCATCACCCTTCCCTGGCATGAATCCTTATTTAGAAAACCCCGAATTATGGTCGGCTGTTCATAGTCGATTAATTGTAGCGATCGCTGATGCCCTCGCTGACACCCTTAGCCAAGACTATCGCATTGAAATCGAGAAGCGCACCTATTGGAGTGATGAAACGGGAGACGATCTGCTAATTGGGATACCTGACGTTTCTTTGCTTAGTCGAAGTAAAACAAGCAGCGAAAAAGATAGTGCAACCGCAGTTGCCGAACGCGCAGCGATCGCCCCAACTCGCATTCTCTTGCCAACATATGAGGAAATTAGCGAACGCTATCTAGAAATTCGTGAAGTCCAAACTGGAAAAGTAATCACAGCAATCGAGATACTTTCCCCTAAAAACAAAAAGACAGGTGAGGGACGTGAAGCTTATCTCCGCAAAAGAAGGCGAGTTTTACAAACTCAAACTCATTTTATTGAAATTGATCTTTTAAGAACTAATCCCTCCTTTTTACAAGGACAACTTCCTCCTTCTGATTATCATATTTTGGTCAGTCGTAGCCACGAGCGCCCTGCTGCTGATTTATATGCTTTTTCAATTCGCGATCGCATTCCTAATTTCCCGATTCCGCTACGCTTAGGTGAATTAGAACCAACACTAGATCTGCAAATTTTAGTGGATCAGGTTTATCAGCGCGGACGTTATGACTTAGCGATCGACTATTCTCAACCGACGCAACCACGTTTTAGTAATAAAGATGAAATTTGGGCAAACAGTTTAATCAAAAATAGTTAGTGTCTATTCATTAGCGATCCAAATTAGGTCGATCCAGTGCCAATATCAACTATCCTGAAAAATCCATTACTAAGTCATAACTAATACTAGCAATTGCCATATTATATAACTGAAGAATTAGCATTTTTTCGTACCCGAATAAATCATCTTCATCAAACATCTTAACTATTAGGCAATCTATTTCATCATCAGAAAGAATAAATTCATAAGTGACATATTTCCCCAAGTCAAAATCAAGCTTAGAAGCTATTTCTTGCAATTCGTCACGAAGATTAAAGCTAGAACCGAGACCCCATAAATATGAGCTTGCTAAATTAATTTCCTTGAAATCTATTGGGAGATAGCAACCAAAAAAATGTGGATGGCATATCAAATGTGAATCACCTTTAGCTCTATATTCCATCAATAATTCTCTTTGTATTTCTGGATTATCATAAATATCGTCGTATTCTAAGCTTATTCCTTCTCTGATCTTAACCAATAGATATTTTAAATCATTAAAATGACGACTTTTCCACGATGATAAAGCAGGCATTTTTATGCTCTTAAGATGTGGTTTAGGCGAATACTTATAAGCATCAAGACCATAATATTTGAATAAAAGATCGTCTCCGCTAAAACGCTTTCGATCCTCGTATCTGTGTCCTATAAGACGAACACTTATAGACATATAGAACCTAATTGAATAATTTATAATTTACCTATGACTACTTGATTTTAAACGAAGAAATATCAGGGGAGGTCTTTTTTAGACATGAAGATTGGGTGGGGCAAAATCAAAGGGCAATTCATTATTAATCGCTTGAATTTGTTTTGCTTCATAGGAATTTACCTCATTAATATGAGGAATTAAAATTTGCTTGAGCCGATCGCGATAAAAGCGATGCAAACTGTAATTTGGAGTCGCAGGAAATCCGCGCCGCTTTTTATGTTGACCACCTGCCCCTGGATCAAAGCGTTTAATTCCCTGTGCGATCGCCCATTCGATCGGCTTGTAATAGCAAGCATTGAAATGTAAACAATCAATTTCTTGGACACAGCCCCAATAACGCCCAAAAAGTTGATCATCTTTACGAATGCAAAAAGACATGCCCACAGGTTGCGGATGATTCTCGATTTCACCTGCCACGAATACAAGGCGATCGCGAAAATTATGGGCAAGATTTTCAAAAAACTTGCGATTTAGATATTTGCTGCCACCCCAAAACTTATTGCAATGATCGTTATATAACTCATACATATAGCCATAGAAGTAATGGGGAATTTCTTCACCCGTATAAACCTTCATCGTAATCCCCGTACTTTCAACGGATTTACGTTCGCGTTTAATGTTGCGTCGTTGATTGGCATTGAAATTTTTTAAATAGTCATCAAAATCCTTAAACTCCTGATTTTCCCACACATAGCTGTGGTGCATCCAAGTTGTGAAACCGCGCGACTCTAGCTCATGCTTCCAACTAGGATCGACATAGAGAAAGTTACAGCCTGACATTTGATGCCTGTCGCACAGGCGATCGATTTCCACTAACATCAGATCGTAAATTTTTGACAATTCATTGGGATTATCCTGTAAATCAGGATGCACCAAAAATCGATAGCCCACCGCAGGCGTAAAGGGAGCCATTCCCAATAATTTCGGATAATACTCAATCCCCAGCCGATAAGATAAATCCGCCCATTGATGGTCAAACACAAACTCGCCTTGACTATGCCCCTTTAAATACAAAGGCGCAGCCGCCACCAATACATCCCCTTGCCAGACTAATAAATGACTCGGCAGCCATCCCTGCTGTGCGATCGCACAGCCCGAAGACTCCAGATTTGACAACCATTCCCATTCAAAGAAAGGGGTTGCCAAAGGTTTTGCCAGAATATTCCATGATTCAGCCTTGACCTTATTAACCGTATCTACCCAAGTCATCGTATAAAGCGGAGATTTTTGCAGCATAGTCAAAGTCTTGGCAGTATTGAAGTAGATTGCTTGTTAAGCTCAGTATACATAGCTTAACAAATGCCAGCCTAAAAGTCAGAACCCTAAAAGGCAAAACTCAAGCTGCACAATCATTCAGGCTTTTTGCTTGTTTTTTGGGTTTTAAATAACCAAGGATTCTATGAATATATGTAAACAAATAGTGTTGTAGAACACCACCTGCGTTAATGTATTTACATGGCACAAGAGACAAAGCAACTCAATCCAAACGCAAACCCAGATTGGTTTTTGAAGTAAACATTTGAAAGCAAAAAGGAGAAGCAAAAAGGAAGAGTTAAAAGTCACATCGGATTGACGCTCTGTTGCTCCCCACGATTCCGCGATCTTTACGGGGCAGTGCTTATTCCAAAGATCGGTGTAGTTTTGATTGCTTCGATAGCCTGTATTGTTATTGGGGTCTCTTAATTTTTCTGGGCTTGTATGGGGGATTGACCTACCGCAAGGACAGGGTGAGACAAGCTTATGTAGTTAAAAAAGATAAGGGCTACAGCGTACAGTTAATCAAGATCAACACGTTCCAGTAAACCCCTAGTAGAAACTTTAATTGAATTATTATAAGACATGAGTCTAGCAGCCTTCTGCTAGACTCATTGAGTTTTAGACCTAATTTTTTGTCAAAAAGCAAAGATACTCTCTTCACAATTAATGTAGTTAGGCGCAATTAAATATAAAACCCAGAATCAAACCTGTAGCGCACGCTGTGCGTGCGCTACAGGTTTGATTCTGGGTTTTAATTATTCCCAGCTACTTACCTTTGCTTTTAATGAACCATTCTTCGGTAAAATAAACAACAATTCTTTATTTTCACGATCTTAACTCAGGGGTAAACGAGCATTGCGTAAAATCGTTATCGCTGGCAACTGGAAAATGTATAAAACCCAGTCTGAAGCCAAAACATTTTTCTCGGAATTTCCTGCCCACTTAAAAAATACCGCCCCCCAAGCGGCGATCGCCGATCAGCAAATCCTCATTTGCGTCCCCTATACAAATCTAGCGATCCTCCAAACAATCGTGCCAGCGATCGGTCAAGCAAATCTCAGTATTGGTGCTCAAAACGTCCACTGGTCAGAAAATGGTGCGTTTACAGGTGAGATCTCTGCGCCAATGCTCGTCGAGATAGGCATCAAATACGTCATTGTTGGTCATAGCGAGCGTCGCCAATTCTTCGGTGAGACGGACGACACGGTTAATAAACGTCTCAAAGCCGCTCAATCCTGCGGACTTACCCCCATTCTTTGCGTTGGCGAGAGCAAGCAGCAAAGAGATGCAAACGAGACAGAATCTTGGATCTTTTCGCAACTAGCTGCCGATCTCGTCGATATTGACCAAAACAATTTAATCATTGCCTACGAACCGATTTGGGCGATCGGCACAGGTGACACCTGTGCCTCTAGCGAAGCTAATCGTGTAATTGGACTAATTCGTAGTAAACTAGTAAACCGCGACGTTACAATTCAATATGGTGGTTCCGTCAAACCTGATAATATTGACGAAATCATGGCTCAACCTGAAATTGACGGTGTGCTAGTTGGCGGAGCAAGTCTTGACCCAGCAGGCTTTGCCCGAATTGTGAATTATCGTTAATCTTTCCTACATTTCTTTTTGGCAATACTTTGTAAATTGCAGCTTTGTAAATTACAAAGTAAATGTAAAAAAGCGATCGCTACAGTCGACATAAACATAACAAAGCCGATCAAACCTTTAAGCGATTGTTGTATACAATTGACTTTGTGAGATCTATTTTGTTATAGTTATGTGCTGTTGATTAGAATACACAGCCGCAGATATACCAAATCATCACTTATGCCCACGATCCAACAGCTCATCCGCACTGAGCGACAAACCATAAACACCAAAACAAAGTCTCCTGCCCTAAAAAGTTGTCCTCAACGCAGGGGAGTTTGTACACGCGTCTACACCACCACACCCAAAAAACCCAACTCAGCCCTTAGAAAAGTGGCACGGGTACGCTTGACTTCTGGATTTGAAGTCACCGCATACATTCCTGGTATTGGGCATAACCTGCAAGAACACTCCGTTGTGATGATTAGAGGCGGTCGTGTAAAAGATTTACCAGGTGTGCGTTATCACATCATTCGTGGCACCCTTGATACTTCGGGCGTAAAGGATCGTAAGCAAGGACGCTCTAAGTACGGTGCAAAAAGACCTAAGCCAGGTCAAGCTCCAGCCGCAAGCACTGGCAAGAAGAAGAAGTAAGAATTACGCTCGAAAAGGCTATCCCCCTAGCCATTTAGTAAAAATTAGCAATTCATTTTATAAGGTGAATTT
Source organism: Pseudanabaena sp. 'Roaring Creek' (assembly GCF_001402795.1). Lineage (GTDB taxonomy): Bacteria > Cyanobacteriota > Cyanobacteriia > Pseudanabaenales > Pseudanabaenaceae > Pseudanabaena. Next base: position 8,385 of record NZ_LIRE01000379.1, on the reverse strand, counting down.
AGTACCGCAATGTCTCGTAGAACGAAAGCTTCAAAGCGCATAACCCCCCCCGATTCGGTTTATAACAGCCGTCTCATCAGCATGTTAATCCGTCGTGTAATGTCACGCGGCAAGCATTCCGTAGCCTCCCACATCGTTTACAAAGCCCTTGACACCATTGGCGAACGCACAGGTAACCCACCCCTAGAGGTGTTCGATCGCGCAATTCGCAATGCCACCCCCCTTGTCGAAGTTAAAGCTCGTCGCGTTGGTGGTGCTACCTACCAAGTACCTATGGAAGTACGTACTGATCGTGGCGTAGCCCTAGCCCTCCGCTGGTTAGTTCAATATTCCCGTAGTCGTGCTGGACGTAGCATGGTAACTAAGTTGGCTAACGAATTGATGGATGCTGCCAATGAAACTGGTCAAACCATTCGTAAGCGTGAAGAAACTCACAAAATGGCAGAAGCGAACAAAGCATTCGCTCACTACCGTTATTAATCCATAGCTTACCTCGCTATACTATTCTTAATATAAATTCTCAATTCCTGATAAACAAGAGGAAACTATTGTGGAACGAACTATTGCCTTAGATAAGGTACGCAATATAGGTATTGCGGCGCATATTGACGCTGGTAAAACCACAACTACAGAGCGTATTCTTTTTTACTCTGGCGTTGTTCATAAAATAGGCGAAGTTCATGATGGGACTGCGACCACAGACTGGATGGCGCAAGAGCGCGAGCGTGGAATCACAATTACTGCCGCTGCGATCAGTACCAGTTGGAAAGATCACCGCATTAACATCATCGATACCCCTGGGCACGTAGACTTCACAATCGAAGTTGAACGCTCCATGCGCGTACTCGATGGCGTAGTTGCCGTTTTCTGCGCCGTAGGTGGTGTACAACCTCAGTCAGAAACAGTCTGGAGACAGGCAGATCGCTATAAAGTGCCTCGCCTTGTATTCGTTAACAAAATGGATCGCATGGGTGCGAACTTTTTACGAGTAAGAGAGCAAATCCGTGCTCGTTTTGGCTCTAATGCGGTTCCCATTCAACTCCCTATTGGTAGTGAAGCAGACCTAGTCGGTATTATCGATCTTGTCAAAATGAAAGCCTACATCTATAAAGATGAAATAGGTAAAGATATTGATGAAGTAGATATTCCCGCCGATCTAGTCGAACTAACCAATGATTGGCGCAGTAAATTGCTTGAATCAGTTGCTGATTCTGACGATGTTTTAATGGAAAAATATCTTGAAGGTGAAGAACTCACTGAAGATGAAGTTAAGGCAGGTCTGCGTAAAGGTACTTTGAGCGGCAAAATTGTCCCGATGACCTGCGGTTCGGCATTCAAAAACAAGGGCGTGCAATTACTCCTAGACGCGGTTATCGATTATCTTCCTGCGCCTAGCGATGTCAAACCAGTCCAAGGTTTACTTGCCAATGGTGAAGAGGCTATTCGCGAAGCCAAAGACGATGCGCCGATGTCAGCACTCGCGTTCAAGATTATGTCTGACCCTTACGGTCGGCTTACCTTTGTTCGTGTCTACTCTGGCATCTTGAAAAAAGGTTCCTACGCTCTCAATCCTGTCAAGAATAAGAAAGAGCGTATCTCACGCTTGATCGTTTTGAAGGCAGACGATCGCCAAGAAGTCGACGAATTAAGAGCGGGCGATTTGGGAGCAGTTTTAGGACTGAAAGATACTTTCACGGGCGATACCCTTTGCGACCTCGAATCACCAATTGTTCTTGAGACTCTGTTTATCCCCGAACCAGTTATTTCCGTAGCTGTAGAGCCAAAAACGAAGCAGGATATGGAAAAATTATCCAAGGCTTTGCAATCTCTATCTGAGGAAGATCCCACCTTCCGCGTGATGACCGATCCAGAAACCAATCAAACGATTATTTCTGGTATGGGCGAACTTCACCTTGAAATTCTTGTTGATCGGATGAAGCGAGAGTTTAACGTTGAAGCTAATGTAGGCGCACCTCAAGTAGCTTATCGTGAGACGATTCGTAAGACCGTTAACGATATTGAAGGCAAGTTTGCTCGTCAAAGTGGCGGTAAGGGACAATACGGTCACGTTGTGATCAACCTAGAGCCTACCGAGCCAGGCACGGGATTTGAGTTCGTATCGAAGATTGTTGGTGGTGTAATTCCTAAGGAATTTATCAAGCCTTCTGAACAAGGTATGAAAGAAGCCTGTGAATCGGGAATTCTTGCAGGCTATCCTTTGATTGATGTAAGAGCGACCCTAGTACATGGTTCTTTCCATGATGTGGACTCTTCTGAAATGGCTTTCAAAATTGCTGGTTCGATGGCAATTAAGGAAGCTGTCATGAAGGCTAACCCTGTCTTGCTTGAACCAGTCATGAAGGTGGAAGTTGAAACACCTGAAGACTATATGGGTGACGTAATTGGTGACCTCAGCCGTCGTCGCGGCAACATTGCTGGTATGGACGATACTCCTTCTGGCAAAAAAGTCGAGGCAAGGGTTCCTTTGTCTGAGATGTTTGGCTATTCTACTGACCTTCGCTCGTCAACTCAGGGTAGAGCAAGCTTCTCAATGGAATTTAGCCATTACGAAGAAGTACCGAAAAATGTGGCTGAAGCCATCATTACCAAAAATAAGGGCAAAAAAGAGTAGTCCTTTAAAATACTCAACCAGCACTCTATAAACTAGAGTAATAATTACCGAAAATGCTCTATTCCGTAGAGTAACAATTACTAAATTTAAGGATAATTACGAAAAAATGGCACGCGCTAAATTTGAGAGAGACAAACCCCACGTCAATATCGGTACTATTGGTCACGTTGACCATGGTAAGACCACTCTAACTGCTGCAATCACCATGTCTCTTGCTGCGGCAGGTCAAGCAACAGCTAAGGCATACGATCAAATTGATGCTGCACCTGAAGAAAAGGCTCGTGGTATTACTATCAATACCGCTCACGTTGAATATCAAACCACTCAACGTCACTATGCTCACGTAGATTGTCCCGGTCACGCTGACTATGTTAAGAACATGATCACGGGTGCGGCGCAAATGGACGGTGCTATCCTCCTTGTATCTGCGGCTGATGGTCCTGAGCCTCAAACTCGCGAACACATTCTTCTTGCTCGTCAGGTTGGTGTGCCTCAACTTGTGGTTTTCTTGAATAAAGAAGACCAAATGGAAGGTGAAGAAGAACTAGTCGAACTCGTTGAACTCGAAGTTCGCGAATTACTCTCCTCCTACGACTTCGATGGTGACAATATTCCCATTACCCGTGGTTCTGCATTGAAAGCAGTTGAGCAAATGACTGGAGCCCCTAAGACCCAACGTGGAGAAAATCCTTGGGTTGATAAGATCTGGTCTTTGATGGATTCCGTTGACTCCTACATCCCTACTCCCGAACGTGCCGTAGATAAGGACTTCTTGATGGCAGTAGAAGATGTGTTCTCCATTACTGGTCGTGGCACCGTTGCAACTGGTCGGATCGAACGTGGAAAAGTTAAGGTCGGCGATATCGTTGAACTCGTTGGTCTTGGCGATACTCGCACCACCACAGTTACTGGTATCGAAATGTTTAAGAAGAGCCTAGACGAGGGTCTAGCTGGAGACAATGCTGGTTTACTGCTTCGCGGTATTCAGAAGGCTGATATCGAGCGCGGTATGGTTTTGGCTAAGCCTAAGTCCATCAAGCCTCACACCGAATTTGAAGGTCAGGTGTATATTTTGACCGAGAAAGAAGGTGGTCGTAAGACTCCATTCTTCCCTGGTTACCGTCCTCAGTTCTACGTACGTACAACTGACGTAACTGGAACCATTGCTAGCTTCACCGCTGATGATGGTAGCGATGCTGAAATGGTAATGCCTGGCGATCGCATCAAGATGACCGTTGAGTTGATTAACCCCATCGCGATCGAAAACGAAATGCGCTTCGCTATCCGCGAAGGCGGACGTACCGTTGGATCTGGTGTTGTAACCAAGATCATCAAATAGTTAACTCTTAGTTTTCTAACAAAAAAACCTCGCCAAGCGAGGTTTTTTTGTTAGAAAACGCTTTCGTGAATTTGGTATAAAAGCCAAAAGAGGGTCGCCGCGCAGAGCGCGGCGACCCTCTTTTGGCTTTTAATTTTGTCTGACGTTTGCTTAGGATGGAGGTGTGGATTTAAGGTACTTGTATAGCCAACCGCATCCACCAAGACAGGTGCGTTTATCCTCTTCGGAAACATTAATATTCGTTCTTAAATATTCTTGTAACCATTGACAACCTCGCATCAACAGATTTTCGAGATCGAGATTCCACATGATGATTTTGCGATCTTCGCCCGAAGATACCAAGATTTTGCCGTTAGGACTAAAACAAACACTCCGTACGGGACCTTGATGTCCGTTAAAAGTTCGTAAAAGAGTGCCATCACCACTCCAAAATTGAATGGTCGAATCTTCACTGGCAGATACTATGGACTTGCCGTCAGGGCTAAAACATACACTGGTGACTTCGGCGCTATGACCATTTAAGGTTTTAATCAATTGACCTTCGATGCTCCAAAGTTTCACACTCTGATCCATACTGCCGCTAGCAATCATTGTGCCATTGGGGTTAAAACAAACAGTGTAGACTTCAGCACTATGCCCATCGAGAGTTCCCAGCAGCGTCCCATCCCAACTCCAGAGGTTGATCAGCTTATCTTTGCTGGCGGATGCGAGCATACTGCCGTCAGGACTGAAATCAATGCTGTAAACTTCCGCCGTGTGACCTGTTAAGGTTTGTAGCCATTTGCCATCGGCACTCCACACTCGAATCGTGCCATCGGCGCTACAGGAAGCAAAAACCTGTCCATCACAGCGATAAACCACTTTATAAATTTCCGCACGATGGGCGGAGATCGTGTCAATCAGCGTGCCATCCGTTCGCCAAAGCTTAATGCTAGCATCGGCGGCACAGGTCAGAATCGTCGTACTATCGGGACTAAAGGTAACGCAGTTAACCTTGTCATTGTGCCCTTCTAAAACCGCCTCCAGCGTACCATTAGCGTTCCAGAGATTAACGGTTTTATCTTTACAGGTGGAGGCTAGGTACTTAGAATTTGGACTGACGGCAATCGAGAAGATCTCATCGGTATGTCCCATGAGCGTTCTCAAGGGGGTACCCCGAATCGCCCAGAGCTTGACGGTGGTATCTCTACTGGCGGAAGCAAGGGTTTTGCCATCGGGACTAAAGGCAATGCTGTGGACGACATCACCATGTCCTTGGAAGGTATACTGTAAGCCCTGTTCGATATCCCACACTCGAATCGTGCGATCAAATCCACTGGAAGCGATCGTGTGGTTATCATTGCTAAAGGCGACGCTCCATACTTTATCGGAATGTCCATAGAAGGTTTTTATTAACACTCCGTCCGAGCCCCACATCTTGACTGTGCGATCGCGACTGCCAGAGACGATCGCTAATCCGTTGGGCGCATAGGCGACACTTTCGACAAAACTATCATGTCCCCGTAAATGGCGAATTGGTACGCCCATAATGTTCCAAATAATCAGATTGCGATCGGCACTACCTGAAATTAGGGATTTACTATTGGGATGAAAAGCAACACAAGTGACCCAGCGATCGTGTCCACCGCGCAACGTCCGAATCACCGTACCATCACTTTTCCATAGTCTGACAGTCGTATCTTCACTTGCCGAGGCAATCATCTCGCCATTGTGGCTGAAGCATACATCTAAAACGGGACCCTCATGACCTTTGAGGGTCGCTATGGGCTGAGCGGCAAAGCTGCCGCTAGCATCACGCCGCCAGAGCTTGACCATATTGTCCCGACTTCCAGACACCAACATATTGCCATCGGGACTAAAGGCAACACTGGTGACCCAGTTTGTATGACTGGTTAATGTCTGGAGTAAAACGCCTGAGGCATTCCAAATTTTAATGGTGCGATCGCTACTTGCTGAGGCAATCAACTGACCATCGCGGGAATAGCCAACCTTATTTACCCAAAATCCATGCCCTTCTAAGCGATTGTATTCATGGGTTCCATAGACAACCTGCTCAAGGGCGGTAATGGCACGAATTTGGGTATTTGCTCTCAGGTTTTCGAGGGTATTGGCATCCACTTGGGTGGTGAGGCGCTTGAGTTGAACGCCACCGATCACCCCCGCAATCATTGCTTCAATATGATTGTTGGAAAGGTAAAGAGCTTCTGAAGAAATCGTGAGCGCCACAATTTTTTCATTGATTTCACCCATTTCTGCGATTACACGCTGACGACGCTCGGAATCGAGGCTTTTCTCTAATTCTTGGCTGAGCTTTTCAAGGCGATCAGCATCGGCGGCTCTAGCAGCCATGAGTTGCTCGCGTTCGTTGATTCTTTGCGAAGCTTCTAAAAAATTCAAGTCGATGCGAGATAACTCTGGCTGGCCATCTGCCCAAGTTAAAGCTTCGGCAAGCCTAGTACCTCGCAGTAAAGCCGATTCGTCCGTTTCTTCCGAGCGCTGCCATGCTTGTAAGGCTTCTAAATAGGGACAGTTACGCAGTTCGGAAAAATGAACTTTTTGTTTGAGTTTGATGACTACAATCGATACGTCATCGTCGGGAATGTCCTGCTCGGTGAATTGATCGAGGGCAGTTTTTAGCCCCTGCAAAATGTCGATCGCTGAATATTGGGCAAGCTGAATGACTGTTTTGCGGAGTGGGGAGATCTCATCACCATTAGAACGTCCAAATTCTTCACCTTCAGGATTAGTCGCCTCAAATAGACCATCACTAAAAAAGATGGCGATATCACCTGCGTTCAACGATCGCATAGTGGCTCGATAGGTAGCACTATCAAAACGACCAAGGGCAATCGCTGGATTCACGACTTCCTCGCAAGTATTGGTCTCCGCTCGATAAATCAAGGGTCCAGGGATACCCGCATTACCCAAATGCAACTCGTAGGTGACTAGATCGATCGCTCCATAACATAGGGCGACGGCATCATCAGTGCGGCTTTTGCAAAGTAATTGATTTAAAGAATTCAACATGGACGCAGGGTTTTGGAGCCGACCTTGCTGTCCATAGGCATCCAGTTGCCCTTTAAACAATGCTGCGTGAATTGCCCCCGCAACTGACTTACCCGAAGAATCGGCGATCGCAACGGCTAAAGTTCCTGGTTGTTCTAAAAATTGGTAATAATCGCCACCAAGATCGACTGCCGTCCAAACTTCCGCAGCAATATCTAGCCCAGGGTAAACAGGCAAGCTTTGTGGCAATAAGCTTCTTTGTAGCAGTCTGCCACTTGATAGGTCATTGGAGGTTTCATTTAACTGCATACATTGATAGGCAGAGCGATCCTGAAAACAAATATTGTTAGCACAGATATCCAAGTATTTGTATCAGTCAAACCATTCATTTTAAGTAGTTTGCCAAACTTCTGTACTATACACAAGGAGAATCATACCCCCTAAGTTAGGTTAACTTAATACAAATATGACAACTGCTAACAAAGTTAAGACATAAAGCCCAGAAAGAAAAATAAAACTCCTCAAAGCCCTGATTTCTGGATGCCATTCGTTGCAATCGGTTTTTCAGTGTGATGGCATTGAAGAGAGCGAAAAAAGCTCAGTCAAATTTTTAATTAAAAAAAACATTCAAAAATAGCAATGTATTTTTTGATTAAAAAATTTAATTAAAAAGCTTCAGCCTAGAGTAAGAAGAACGTAGAAATTAGTCATATTCTTAGTCACATTCAAGGGTATCGCGGGTTAACCGCCCTGTGGTCGGGTTTTGCCCCTTAGCTAATTTGCAAAGCTTTTGCCGAATAGGTGTGCGTAAATCCACATCGGTAAAGTCGGCTCCCTCAATAATTACATTATTAAACGAAGTTCCATAGGCAAATGAGCCTTCGATCACGGCATTAGTTAAGTTAGCCTTGTCAAGACGAGCATTATCAAGGGTACTATAACTAAGATTTGCGCCCGTCAAGTTCGCTTCTTTCATATTAGCGGCAAAAAAACTAACTCCCTGAGCATCAGCATTGACAAAGGATGCATTGCGCAGATCGGATTCGTTAAATTGATAGCCTTGAAGCGATCGCCCCGAAAAGTTTGCTCCTTCTAGAAAGGCTTTTACATATACATCTGCCGAAACAGCACTAGCTCCAGCAAAAATCAGAGCCAGACATAAAAGTATATTGATAACTTTAAAGATAAAATTTCGTAACATAAAAGCTTGGATTTTCATGATCATTCTGATCGTACCAATTTCCTGAAGTGTTAATACAATTCACAGAGTTAAAAACTATAGCAAGACAGGTTTTGTTGAGGATTTAATATCCAAAAGATGAGTGGCGGTGCTTTGCACCGCCACTCATCTTTTGGGTTTTGATTTGTTTTATAGCTACCACCAACTGTATCAGGACATAAAACCCAA
>NZ_LIRE01000378.1 GCF_001402795.1 Pseudanabaena sp. 'Roaring Creek' | reverse complement strand
CTTAACTTGAGAACCCTGACGAAATCTAGTTTTTAAGCGGTGGGTTTTATGCCTAGCTACTGAGGATGATTTACTCCCTTCCCGCTATAAAATTAGACATTAAAAACCAAAAATTAGCGTTGCGGCGCGAAGCGCCGCAACGTCTAATTCTTCACTGGGAAGGGAGTAGGGGAGTGCATAAAGGATACATAGAAGATATATAGAAGATACGTAAAGGATATATGGAGTATAAAAACATGACAGAAAAAAATGGCACAATTAAACTCATAGTTTTTGACATGGCGGGAACGACGGTAAAAGACGATCGCGAAGTGGAAAATTGCTTTATGCAGTCCGCCAAAAAGACAGGGCTAAGAGCCGATCCCGATCGGGTAGTTGCCATGATGGGATTACCAAAGAAAATAGTATTTCAAACCCTCTGGGCAGAACAGATCGCTTCGGATGCCCCCGACTATAATGCAAGAGTAGAAACTTCCTTTATAGAATTCAAACAGGTATTAGAAGAGCACTATCTCACGCAGCCAGTAGAGCCTACGGAGGGCTGTCTGGAGCTATTTGACTGGTTGCGATCGCAGCAGATTAACATTGCGCTGACCACGGGCTTCTATCGCGAAGTAACTGATATCATTCTCAAGCGCTTGGGTTGGGATCGTGGTTTAAATCATAACTATGTTGGCTCCAGAGATTCCCTAATTCAAGCTTCAGTTACCCCCAGCGAAATCTACAATCAAGAGGGTCGCCCCGCACCTTATATGATTCAAAAAGCCATGTATCAATTGGGGATTAGGAACCCGCAGGAGGTCATCTGCATCGGCGATACTCCTTCTGATTTAGCCTCGGGACGAAATGCCAATTGTCTTTATGCCTTTGGGGTTACCAATGGTACGCATACTGCCGAGCAACTAGCTCCCCATCCCAACGATGGCTTGTTTGCATCCTTGAGCGAATTTCAGAGTAAACTTTTAAGTCTATAAGATCAAAAAACATGAGCGCAAAACATACGGAAATCGCGATCGTCGGAGCAGGCATAGTTGGTTTAGCTCATGCCCTCGCTGCTGCCAAACGCGGTTTCAAAGTTACAGTATTTGAACGCAATCTCAGAGCTATCGGCGCTTCCATTCGCAACTTTGGCATGGTATGGCCGATCGGTCAGCCCGCAGGAAGATTGCGCGATCGCGCGCTTAAATCCAGAGAAATTTGGTTGGATGTTGCCGAAAAGACGGAAATATACTGCGATCGCTGTGGTTCCCTATCCCTCGCCTATCATCAAGATGAGCTTGATGTATTAGAGGAGTTTATCAGTACTAATGGCGTTAGCGAGTCACTGTCAATATTAAGCCCAGCCGAAGTCCTACGTAAAAGTGCGGCGGTAAATCCCGATGGTCTGCTCGGTGGGTTGTGGAGCGATACAGAGATGACCGTCGATCCCCGTCAAGCCCTACAAGCATTGCCCGAATTTTTATTTCATACCTATGGCGTGGAGTTTGAATTTGGGAGGGCTGTAACGGCGATCGATTATCCCAACTTACAGATTAGCAATCAATTATGGTCGGCCGATCGCATTTTGGTATGTAGCGGTGCAGATATCGAAACGCTCTACCCAGATCTCTATGCCGAGAGTGGCATTACCAAGGTCAAGCTCCAAATGATGCGAACTGCCCCCCAGCCCAATAATTGGCGCTTAGGTCCTTCCCTCTCAGCGGGATTGACCTTAACCCATTATGCCGCCTTCAGCGAATGTAAAAGCTTAGATATCCTCAAGCAAAGAATCGAAATTGAGACTCCTCATTTTCCCGAATGGGGCATTCATGTGATGGCTTCGCAGAATGGATTGGGCGAATTGATTCTCGGCGACTCCCATGAATATGGTTTAACTCCCGACCCCTTCGATCGCGCGGAAATTAATAATTACATTCTCGACTATTTACGGAAATTCACCAATTTCCCATCCTTAGCGATCGCGGAAACATGGCATGGAGTCTATACAAAACTAGCGGGTAAGACCGAGTATATCGCCTCTCCAGAAGACCATGTATTTCTCATAAATGCCCTCAGTGGTGCGGGAATGACTCTATCCTTTGGACTTGCTGAAGAAAATATGGCTTTGCTTTAATTCACTTTAATTCACTTTAATTTACTGGGTGCAATTAAATATAAAGCCCAAATTTAGCTAGCGTTACGGGTTTTGATTCTAATTATGTCTATTCCCTTCCCAGTCAAGCAATAGCTTTGCCCCGCAACGCTATTGCTTGACTGGGAAGGGAATAGCAATTGAGGCGAACTTTTTGATGGGTAATAAAAAAATGAAATTAAGTCTTGACGAAATCTTCGATATTTTTGATACAAAAGGAGATGCCCAATACGGCGGAGAAGCCATCACCCAGCTAGAGCATGGACTGCAATGTGCTGCCCTAGCCCAAGCCAAATTTGCTAGCCCTGAGTTGATTTCAGCTTGTCTGTTGCATGATTTGGGGCATTTGCTCCACGATCTCGGCGAAAATGCCACCGATCGGGAGATCGACGATCGGCATGAATACGAAGGAGCGCTCTGTTTAGAAGAGATTTTTGCCCCTGCGATCGCCGAACCGATTCGCTTGCATGTCGAGGCAAAGCGCTATCTCTGCGCGATCGATTCCAATTATCAAGCAAGATTATCGCCCAATTCTCAGGACAGTTTGAGATTGCAAGGCGGTGCTTTTTCCACTGAGGAAGCAAAGACTTTTATTGCCCTGCCCTATGCAAAGGATGCCGTGAAGTTGAGGATTTGGGACGATCTCGCTAAGGTTGTAGGACTGAAAACTCCTGACTTAGCAAGTTTTAAATCTGTTGTGACAAGTTGTTTGAATGGTAGAAATCTATTATGAATAATCCCATAAGGTTGAGAGTTACTGTTAACGGTCTCTTTGTCGATGCTGAAGAAGTTTTATTGATCCATCAAATGACCTTACCAGAGGTGGATTGCTGGGATTTGCCAGGAGGGGGACTGGAGGCTGATGAAATGGTTCTAGATGGTTTGCGGCGAGAAATTCGCGAGGAAACGGGTATCGCTAGCTTTGATATCAAGCAGTTACTGACTGTAACCGATAGCTTTTTCCCCGATCCGATCGCGGCTGGGGGATTGCTCCATAACGTGAATATCATCTATCTATGTTCGGTCGATCGCGCGTCATGTATTTTGACCAGTAGCGATCCCGAAATCGGCGCGAAGGGAATTCAATGGATACCCATTAATGCAATTGATGCTGATATGTGTTCTATACGCTGTTGGCAAGCTCTATCCGCATTGTAAATCCCTGCCAACTGGAATTAAGAAGGCATTTTTATCAAAGCCCAAGATAGGGTTGCGGTGCTTAGTGCCGCAACCCTATCTTGGGCTTTGATATATAGTTGTTTTAAATAACTTGTAGACGGGCTTCGACTTCGCTCAGCCCTCGGTGTAAGCTAGCTGAGCGAAGTCGAAGCTGTAGTTTTTATTTGAATTATCTATA
>NZ_LIRE01000034.1:7500-23660 GCF_001402795.1 Pseudanabaena sp. 'Roaring Creek' | reverse complement strand
ACAATACTCCCCGCCCCAATTTTTACCCCTTCCAACAGAATTGCCCCCATCCCGATTAAGCATCCGCGCCCAATTTCCGCACAGTGGATCACCGCCCGATGTCCGATCGTCACATATTCTCCAATTACCAAAGGCTGGTCGGGATCGCCATGCAAGATCGCCCCATCCTGAATATTTGTGCAGTAGCCAATATCCATACGATTGACATCGGCTCTAATCACCACCTTGTACCAAATATTCACGCGATCGCCGAGATGCACATCGCCAATTACCACGGCATCACTGGCAATAAAGGCGGCGCGATCGCGATCGGGTGTGGGTAGCTGCGCATAGGGGAGATGCATATATCTATGATTTATCGGATTTGGTGACTGGGATTACAGGCTAAAGCTTGGCAAAAATAACCTTTTCGCCTTTTGCGAAATGCTTTCATAAGTACCTCAGCACAATTAAAATCCAGAGCTAAAACCTGCGGCGTACGCGGCGCACGCGCCGCAGGTTTTAGGTTCTATATTTAATTAAGCCCACTTACTTATCGGAAAACTGGGTTTAAAACCCCGTGCTTCTAGCACGGCTTTATATTAATTCAGGCATCTTACATAATATCTGACATAATGTGAGCATGGCGCAAAAAGCATTCAAGTATCGATTCTACCCAACTCCTGAGCAAGAAACCTTGCTTAGAAGAACGATGGGTTGCGCTCGATTAGTTTACAACCGCGCTTTAGCCGCAAGGACAGAAGCATGGTATGAACGTCAAGAGCGAGTTGGATACGTTGAAACTTCCGCGATGCTAACTAATTGGAAAAAGCAAGAAGATTTGCAGTTTCTTAATGAGGTTAGCAGTGTGCCATTACAGCAAGGGCTAAGACATTTACAATCCGCGTTTACTAATTTCTTTGGAGGAAGGGCAAAATATCCCAACTTCAAGAAAAAGAATCATGGCGGCAATGCCGAATTTACTAAGTCCGCTTTTAAATGGAAAGACGGCAAAGTGTTTTTAGCGAAATGTTCTCAGCCCTTAGATATCCGATGGAGTCGTCAACTCCCCGAAGGCGCAGAACCATCAACCATTACGGTGAAGTTCTCGCCTTCTGGACGGTGGACAGTCTCAATGTTGGTAGATGTTGTAATTGCACCATTGCCTGAATCTCAAGAGTCAATTGGTTTGGATCTGGGTATTACTAGCCTGATGGCTTTGAGTAATGGTGAAAAGATTGCTAATCCTAAAACCTTCAAGGCTAAACGCCGTAAATTGCGTAAAGCTCAGAAAGCGCTTAGCAGGAAGAAAAAAGGCTCTAACAATCGTCACAAAGCAAGATTGAAAGTCGCTAAAGTTCATGCAGAAATTAGCGATGCTCGTCATGATTTTCTTCACAAATTGACAACTCGACTGGTTCGTGAAAACCAAGTGATTGCAGTCGAAGATTTGTCCGTAAAGAATATGGTCAAAAACCATAAACTCGCGCTCTCGATTAGTGATGCTAGTTGGGGTGAAATCGTTAGGCAACTAGAATATAAGTGCGATTGGTATGGACGCACTTTTGTCAAAATTGATCGTTGGTTTCCTAGCTCTAAAAGGTGTGGACATTGCGGTTACGTTGTTGACAAGTTGCCTTTAGATGTCAGAGAGTGGGATTGCCCTAAATGCGGTACACATTACGATAGAGATGTGAATGCGGCAAAAAATATTTTGGCGGCAGGACTTGCCGTGTCAGTCTGTGGAGCGACTGTAAGACCTGAAGAGAGTAAATCTCGGAAGGCTAGTGCTATGAAGCAGAAACCTAAGTCGTGAGTCTTAGGAATCCCCGTCACTTCAGTGCGGGGTGGATGTCAATGACTTCAGTAAACTAAAATCCAATAAATTACGGCGATTTGTGAAATATGACGCACCTATTTACACCATTACAACAGCGCGGTATTACCTTTCGCAATCGCATTGGTGTTTCTCCAATGTGTCAATACTCTAGTATCGATGGCATAGCTAACGACTGGCATATCACCCATTTAGTCAGTCGGGCGATTGGAGGCGCAGGGCTAGTATTTACTGAAGCTGCTGCTATAGAACCTGAAGGAAGAATCTCCCCCAGTGACTTAGGAATTTGGTCAGATCGTCATATCGAAAACCTCGCAAAAATTAATCAACTGATCCATCAGGCAGGGGCGATCGCAGGGGTTCAACTCGCCCATGCAGGACGTAAGGCAAGCTGCGCCGTACCTTGGGAGGGTGGCAAACCAATTGATGAAACGCAAGGGGGCTGGCGACCCGTATTTGCGCCTAGCGCGATCGCTTTTAATCATCCTGATAGTCCCCTCCCTGAAGCACTGGATTTAACGGGAATTAAAAGGATTAAGCAGGCGTTTATTAATGGGGCGAAACGTGCCATAGAAGCAGGATTTCAGGTCATCGAACTTCACGCAGCTCACGGCTATCTTCTCCATGAATTTCTCTCGCCCTTAAGCAATCAGAGAGAGGATGAATATGGTGGCAGTTTTGAGAATCGCATTCGTCTATTAGTAGAAGTGGCGACTGACATTCGGGCGATCGTTCCCGATCGCTATCCTATCTGGGTCAGGATCTCCGCGAGTGACTGGATTGAAAATAGCTGGGATATCGAGCAGAGCGTAGCTCTAGCCCATAAACTTAAAGAGCTAGATATCGATGCGATCGATGCTTCTTCGGGTGGAATTCTCCTCGGCTTAGGCTCGCAGATTCCCGTCGGAGCGGGATATCAAACTGCCTTTAGCGATCGCCTTCGCCGCGAAACGGGAATTAATACTGCCGCCGTTGGTTTAATCACTAGTCCCGAACAAGCCGATCACATCATTCGCTCTGGGCAAGCAGATATGGTCTTGATCGGTCGTGAAATGCTGCGAGATCCTTACTGGGCAGCAAGAGCAGCCAAAAAATTGGGCTACAAAGAATTTAACTATCCCCATCAATATCAACGCGCGTGGTTCTAAATTTCAGAAAGTTGGCGCAAAGTGCCAACTTTCACATTCGCCGACCAAAAATATGAACATACAACCCAATATTCCTAGTTCAACTCTCCTACAACCCGAGCAAAACAACGCTCTTGAAGCGATCGCGCCTCAGCCCACAAACAAAACTTTTCGGATTGGCGTACTAGCTCAACGGGGAATCGAACGCGCCGTACAACTATGGCAACCCACAGCCGACTACCTCAGCCAACAACTAGGCTACACCTTTACCATCGCTCCCTTGGATTTCCAACAGATTAATCCATCGGTAGCAAATGGTGAAGTAGATTTTATCATCGCCAATTCTAGTTTATATATAGAATTTGAAACCCTATATGGCATCAAACGTTTAGCAACCCTGAAAAGAGTGAGAATGGGAAAAGCCTATACCGTGTTTGGGGGAGTCATATTTCGGAGAAGCGATCGCCAAGATATCCAAACCTTACAGGACTTAATCGGTAAAAATTTTGCAGGTGCTAACGAGAATTCTCTTGGCGCATGGCAGGCAGCTTGGCGAGAATTTCATATCCTAGGTATCGATCCGCGTCGCGACTTTCTTTCTCTCCAATTTACGGGAACGCATGATGCGGTCGTCCATGCGGTCAGAGATGGATTAGTAGATGCAGGCTCAGTACATACGGATACTTTAGAGCAAATGGCATTGGAAGGAAAGATTCACCTCGAAGACTTCGAGATTATCAACCAACAAACCCAGTATAAAGAAGAATTTCCCTTTGCGCTTAGTACGAGACTCTATCCCGAGATCCCCTTTGCGGCTTGCCGTCAAGTTAATAATGAAATATCAGAGCAAGTAGCGATCGCCCTTTTTCAAATGAACAAACTTGCCCCTGAAGTGGCTCTAGCCGCAAATTCCCAAGGTTGGACAATTCCTCTGAGCTATGCATCAGTTCATGAATGTCTAAAAGAATTACATCTCGGCATCTATGCAGGCAAAAACGAGCTTGATTTTGACCTTGCTGTACAGGGCTCTAACAATGGATGGTGGGACTGGAATATTGAGAACAACCAAACTTTTTACTCTACTCGCTGGAAGGAAATGTTGGGCTATGCCGAGGATGAAATCGTTAATCATATTCGCGAATGGGAACAACGTATTCATCCCGATGATCGGAATCTCTGCTTAGAAACATTACAGAACTATTTACAGGGGAAAATTCCTGAATATCAACTAGAACATCGACTCCTACATAAAGATGGCTCCTATCGGTGGATTATCTCACGGGGAAAGATTCTCCGCGATATCCACGGTCAACCCTACCGCATGGCAGGTTCCCATGCTGACATTACCAAGAGGAGACTTGCTGAAGATGCGCTACGCGATTCCGAATCTCGACTTAAAGAGCAAACTCTCAAATTAGAAAAAGCTCTTCAAGATTTGCAGGAAACCCAAACCCAATTAATTCAAACAGAAAAAATGTCTAGTTTGGGTCAACTGGTGGCAGGTATCGCCCATGAGATTAATAATCCCGTCAATTTTATTCATGGCAATGTCAATTGCGCCCATGATTACATAACGAATTTGATCGACTTGCTTAATTTATATCGCCAAACCTATCCCCAACCTGTGGCAGAGATTATCGCCAAATCAGAAGAGATCGACCTCGAATTCCTGCTGAGTGATTTACCCCAACTCTTAAAATCGATGCAAGTAGGAACCGAGCGAATTGCCAAAATTGTCCTTTCTCTTCGCAGTTTTTCTCGACTCGATGAAGCCGATCGCAAAGCCGTCGATATCCATACAGGCATTGATGATACCCTTTTAATTTTGCAATACAACTTAAAAGCCAAGGGCAATGCCAGCAAAGTCAATGTCATTAAAGACTATGGAGACTTACCCTTAGTAGAGTGCTATGCAGGGCAGCTCAATCAAGTATTTATGAATATCCTCAGTAATGCGATCGATGCCTTCCCTAAAGAAGCCGAGAATCCCACCATTCGCATTAAGACCGAATTAAACAGCGATCGCGCCATCATTTCAATTTCCGATAACGGTACGGGGATGAATTCTAACGTCCAAAAGAGTTTATTCAATCCCTTCTTTACGACTAAACCCGTTGGGCAAGGCACGGGACTGGGTTTAGCCATTAGCTATCAGATTGTCGTTGAGAAGCATGGGGGCACTTTACAATGCCAGTCCGAACTAGATAAAGGAACGGAATTTCGGATCGAGATTCCCGTAAATACAACTATGTGAATGCTCTTCGCATTAAGTAGCTAGGCATAAGAAACCTAAAACCGAGAAGAGCATACCGCCCGCTGTGCGGGCGGTATGCTCTCTGGTTTTGGTTTTTAATTATGCCGAACTACTTACTCATTCCTAGACCACCATCCGCAAATAAGCCACCGAAAAAACTTGCTTTTACGATCCCAAAATGTTAGCGTTTATTGATTAATTTACGGTATTAACACAAGATTACCGTAGATTAATTAGTTTATTGCTTAGTTTATTGATTGGTTTCTTGATTAATATGCTGCTTTATTTGATATGGCTTTTGCGGATAAAAAAAGTCCCCCAAAGTTATCTAGCAAAGTTATCTGGCTTCGACTTCGCTCAGCCATCGGGATACTTTGGCTGAGCGAAGTCGAAGAGCCCTATTTTTCTCATAAATGATTTAGGACTGCTATACCAATTTCCAAAATGACATTGCCATTTTGGAAATCTCAAAACCTTACTGGATTTGGGGTTTAATTCACAAAAGTGTGACAACACTTTCGTGAATTGGTATTACAGATGCTGGTGGAAATCTACTCAGTCCCGCCAGCTTAGACTAAAAATTTTGGTATGAGAAAGGAATCTCTTTCTTTACCGCCCTATCAATCTCAACTTAATTCCAAAGCCAAAATCTATGTCTGACAACTATCGTTTTGAAACGCTGCAAATCCATGCGGGGCAAAAGCCTGACCCTACCACCAATTCTCGCGCCGTTCCTATTTACCAAACTACTTCCTATGTATTTGATAGTGCCGATCACGGCGCAAATTTATTCGCCCTAAAAGAATTTGGCAATATCTATACGAGGATTATGAATCCCACCACCGATGTGTTCGAGCAACGCATCGCTGCCCTTGAGGGGGGAGTCGCCGCACTGGCAACCGCTAGCGGTCAAGCTGCCCAATTTTTAGCGATCGCCACCCTTGCCCAAGCAGGCGAAAATATTGTCGCCACCAGTTATCTCTATGGCGGCACCTACAATCAGTTCAAGGTTACCTTGCCCCGTTTAGGTATCAATGTCAAATTTGTAGATGGCGATAACCCTGAAGATTTTCGCCAAAAGATCGATGAAAATACTAAGGCTCTCTACGTCGAAACGATCGGCAATCCTCAGTTTAATATTCCCGATTTTGAAGCCTTAGCTGCGATCGCCCATGAACATGGCATACCTTTAATTGTGGATAATACCTTTGGAGCGGGTGGTTATCTGGCACGTCCGATCGAGTATGGAGCCGATATCGTCGTGGAGTCCGCCACCAAATGGATCGGCGGTCATGGCACTTCAATCGGGGGAGTAATTGTGGATTCAGGTAAATTCAATTGGGCTAATGGCAAATTCCCGATCTTTACCGAACCATCACAGGGCTACCACGGCTTAAACTTCCATGAAACCTTTGGCAATATCGCTTTCATCATTCGCGCCCGCGTCGAAGGATTGCGAGATCTAGGGGCGGCAATCAGTCCCTTTAATTCTTTCCTATTATTGCAAGGATTAGAAACCCTATCCCTACGGGTCGATCGCCATGTGCAAAATGCCCAGCATCTCGCCGAATGGCTGATCCAACAGCCCCAAGTGGCTTGGGTCAATTATGCGGGATTACCCGATCACCCCTATCACGATCGCGCCAAAAAATATTTGCGGCATGGCTTTGGCACGGTCTTAAACTTTGGTATCAAAGGTGGTTTAGAGGCAGGGCGGAGCTTTATTAATGCCGTCAAACTTGCCAGCCATCTGGCTAATGTTGGGGATGCCAAAACCCTCGTCATTCATCCCACCTCCACCACCCACCAACAACTATCAGCCGCCGAACAGCTATCGGCGGGCGTTACCCCCGATCTAATTCGAGTTTCCGTTGGTTTAGAACATATTGAAGATATCAAAGCCGACTTCGAGCAGGCATTTCAAACAATTGCGGCTTAAGGAACTCTATGAAATACAGGCAATTTATCACCGATCGCACAGAGTTTTATCAAATTCCCTATCCCCTCGCCTTAGAGTTAGGCGATACGCTGTTTGAAGTCCAAATTGCCTACCGCACTTGGGGAACCCTGAACGCGAAAGGGGATAATGCCATCCTCATCTGTCACGGCTTCACGGCAAATGCCGATGCGGATCTGTGGTGGCATGAACTATTTGGCGAGGGCAAAATTTTCGATCCTTCAGTGGACTTCATCGTTTGCAGCAATATTTTGGGGAGCTGTTACGGAACTACTGGAGCCGCCTCGATCGACCCTGCTACGGGCAAAACCTATGGTGCAAATTTCCCTGCAATTACGATCCGCGACATGGTGCGATCGCAAGCAGCACTCATGGAAGGGCTGGGAATTAAACAATGGAAACTGGTTACAGGGGGCTCTTTGGGTGGGATGCAAACCCTAGAATGGGCTGTCATGTATCCCGATCTAATCCGTGCGATCGCCCCCATTGCCACCTCAGGCAGACATTCCGCTTGGAGTATTGCCCTTGGTGAAGCCCAACGGCAAGCTATTTATGCCGACCCCCATTGGCATCATGGTTTTTACGATCATTTTTCCGATCATTTTTCCGATCAGTTTCATGATCAATCAGAGGAAAAGGTAAAGCCCGATCGAGGACTAGCGATCGCTCGAATGATTGCGACCTGTTCCTATTACGGTCATCTCGATTTTGAACAAAGATTTAGCCGTCAAGTGGATAGCTCTGGCAATTTTGCGATCGTCAATTATCTCCAGCAAGAAGGGCAAAAATTAGTGGCTCGCTTTGACGCTAATGCCTATGTGTCACTAACTAAGGCGATGGATACCCACGATCTAGGACGCGATCGCGGTGACTACTACCAAGTATTAGCCAATATTCCACACCCCACCATCGTCGTCGCCACGGGTTCCGATCTGCTCTACTTTGCTCAGGAGCAAGAAGAGCTAGCCCAGTTCATTCCTCAGGCAAAGTTAGCTTGGTTAGATTCCATTCACGGGCATGATTCTTTTTTGATCGCCCTAGAACAGCTCAATCAAATCATCAAAACCCATCTCTTTCCATAACTATCCCCCAAGAAGAGAAGGTTGGCGTAAAACGCCAACCTTCTCTTCTGTTTTTTTGATTTTGCGACAACCAAAATAATTCCTTTCGATAATTCCTTTCAAGCTCTAGCAGTAGAAATATCTTGAGTCGCCGCCCATTGAGTAATATCTTGACGATTAATCGCCGCCGCCATCAAATCGGGAAATAGATCGGGCGTACAGGCAAAAGAAGGTACTCCAAAACTAGCGATCGCCGCCGTATTTCTACAATCGTAGGAAGGTGCGCCATCATCATTCAGAGCCAATAGCACAATCACTTGTACCCCTGAAGCCACTAAAGCCGCTACCCGTTTCAGCATTTCTTGATTATTCCCGCCTTCATACAGATCGCTAATCAAGATCAAAATCGTCTCCTGAGGCTGACGGATCAAACCCTGACAATAGGCTAAAGCTTGATTAATATCCGTCCCACCCCCCAATTGCGTACCAAATAAAACCTCTACAGGATCCTGCAATAATTCCGTTAAATCCACAACAGCCGTATCAAACACAACCATACTAGTTTTCACCGCAGGCAAAGTTGCTAATACAGCACTAAAAATACCTGCATAGACCACCGAAGTCGCCATCGATCCACTCTGATCGACACAAAGAATAATATCTCGCAGCGAAGAACGCTTACGACCATAACCAATTAGAGTTTCGGGGATAATCGTCCGATATTCAGGCTGATAGCTTTTGAGATTAGCGCGAATAGTTCGATGCCAATCGATTTCGTTATGACGGGGACGACGATTTTTAGTAGCTCGATTTAAACTGCCTAAAACTGCTTGTCTGGTAGGATTTTCCAACTTGCGTTGCAGATCTTCAACCACCCGTCGCACCACGAGCCTTGCCGTTTCCTTAGTTTTGCTAGGCATCACCCCACTTAACGACAAAAGATTAGACACCAGATGCACATCGGGCTCGATCGCTTCCAGCATCTCTGGCTCCAGCAACATCCTCTGTAGATTCAGACGCTCTAGGGCATCCTGCTGCATGATCCGCACTACCGAAGTAGGAAAAAACTTACGAATATCCCCCAACCATCGCGCCACCTTAGGCGAAGAACTACCTAAACCACCTCGACGCTCTTGGGACATTTCAGGACTGTCATCATTACTATACAAAGCCCCCAAAGCTGCATCCATCGCCAGATCGCGATCGCTCAGACAAGCACCACCAATCCCATCGGCTGCCCCACCACCCAGAATCAATCGCCAACGGCGCAAACGTTGTTCTGTAGTTGAAAGCTGTGGCGATACCTGCGGCTCTAGCATCTCTCTAAAATAGCTCTAACAAAAACGATCTAAAAGACGATCTAAATGAAAAATGAATTTCCCCCTGATTCCTAAAAAAATACTAAAAAAATATGCTAATGCCCCTTTAAGTCCAAGTTTTACAAAAACTAGCTAAAATTTGCAAATTTTAGCGATCGAATCTAGAGCGATCGCTGTATGCTTGATCTGATGTTTTCTGTCAATATCTGTCTATAGGAGATGACCAGACGAGTTTTTTAACCATAAAAACCAAAAAAGCCAGTGTGATAGAGACACTAGCCCTTTGATAACCCGAAGGTATTTAATAAACGGAAACGGACGAAATTTGCTGTGACAGGCAGATTTGTTCAATGCATTTATATCTTAACGCAAGATATAAGATTAGCAACAGTTTTTGCTGCAAATTTTTAATTTTTTTTTTGCAAGCAGCAAAAACTAAGCGTTGAACTAGACCAAAAAAGTCTCCCCGTTTCCTGATTGAAGTCACTACACCCCTTGCAATCAGGACAATCCAGATGTTTTTCCAACTTTCAAACCGACCCGAACAGTCCCCAGCCCTGCCCTGCCTGAACCAGCAATCTGGAGGTCAAAAATAATGAACCTCCCCAATAATCAGTATTCTTCCAGCAAGTTTTCACCTACCAAAAAGCATAATCCCTGCCCTATCTGCGATGACACTAAGGGAAAATGTCGGATGGTTGTCGATGATCGGGATTTCATCCTCTGCATGACCCATCCCACGGATGTGGGACTGCCCGATTGGCATTATCTCGGTGAGACGAGTGGTGGCTACTATGCAGGTAAGTATGTTAGAAAACGACAGGAGTCGCAGGCTGAGCGCTCTCAGCGTCAGTTGCTTAATCTCCAGTCTCGTCTCGCTAAACAAAGGGCGATGCGGGAAGGATGGGCGATGTTGCCCGATGCTTCCCAGCGAGATCGGCTCTATCGCTCCTATCTGCAAAGGTTGACGCTGGATGATGTGGATCGCGACGATCTGCGGCGGCGTGGGCTCTCGGTGCTGGAGATTGCGAGTTTAGGGGCAAAGTCGGTGAAGTCTGGCTATATTGTGCCTATTACCAATCCCAGTCGGCAGATCCTTGGATTTCAAGTCCGTTTGCGGGATGGAAGGTTGGGACGCTATCGCTGGCATAAGCCTCTGGGTATGGTGGCGCAGCAGCAGAATGGGGAGTTGCCTCTGGCTTGTTATGGTTCTGTGACGGGGGATGGGCAGGTTGCTCATCATCGTGTCCTTTTGGTGGAGGGAACTGGGGTGAAGCCTTTTCTGGCGGCGAGGTTGCGGGGTTGTCCTGCGATTGGTGCTTCGGGTGGGCAGTTTGTGGCGAGTAAGCTAACGTTGGCGAGTTATTTGGCTGGGCTCGGAGCGAAACCTGAGTTAACGGTGCTGGAATATGCGGTGGATGCGGGGGATGTGGCGAATCCGTCGGTGATGCGCCGCCATGAGAAAAATCTCGATTTTCTCGATGCTCTTGGCTACGAGCTGTCGGTGTTGTGGTGGGGGCAGGTGGCTAAGACCGATCGGGATATTGATGAATTGGTTGATGATTCGGCAATTCAGTTGTTGTCGGTTGAGCAGTTTTTTCAAGTTGCTAACTATGTGCCGAAGCCTTCTTATGCGCCTTTTTCTTGGTTGCAGGAAAAGCTGTTTCCCAAGCCTAAGGGGCAGGGGTTTTCCCAAGGTGCTGCGGATAGGTTGATAGACTCTCAGGCGTTAGAGATGCAGGAATCATCATTTCAAGGGGCGATCGCTCCTGCTCTGACCTATGCGAATGGTATGCGGTTGGAGGCTTGGGGTGAGGCTTTGGCTCACCATCGCTATGTCCTTGATGTTTCGCCGACGGGCACGGGCAAGAGTTATGATGCGGGGCGTTTACGTCCTAGTTTGGTGGATGGGGTGGAGCGCATCATCTATATATCTACGGATTCCCGCAATGTTTCTACTCCTTCTTTGCAGGATTGGACTCTTCTCCCTGCTCGACATCATGGTTTAACCAATAGGTCTGGAAAGTTGCGCCGTGCCAATCGGGGTGATGCGGTGGCTTCTTTGGCAACTTTGTCTAATTGTTCGCGTACTTCGGCTTTTACGGCTTTGCGCGATAAGGCGATCGCCAATTCTCAGGTTATTTGTAAGTCTTGTCCTTTGCTTCATGCTTGCCAAAATTCTCAGGGTGATGGGTTTGGTTTTAAGTACGAGCGTTCTCTGGCTTTTGCGCAGAAGACTCTGCGCTCTCATCCTTTGAGTTTGCCTAGCCCTGATGAGTTTGATTATTCGACAACTTTATTGGTCTGGGAGGAGGTGTCGGAGAGTCTGACGACGATGCGGCAGGTTTCCGTTTCCCGTGATGATATTGATCGGGCGATCGCTTTGCTGTCTCGTTCTGATTTTATCCATCGTCATCAGGTGATTGATGTCCTTAATAAGTTGTATGGGTTGCTGGGCGATCGCTCTTTTCATGGGCTCGATTTTCATCAGATTAAGTTGGCGATTCCCGATATCGTGGATACTTCTGACCTTGCTCTTCTTTTTCAGCCCGATCTCTCAGGGCTGGATACGGTTGATGGGGTGGCGGATTCTGAGTTTGTGGGGCGATCGCCTCAGCAGAAGCGCGAGCTCGCTCGCGTTAATGCTTTGCTTAAACGTTCGACGACGATGCCACCCCATGAGCTTGAGCAAAAAATTGTCCGTGATGTTTTAAAGCAGTGGTTGGTTGAGTTTCTCGATATTCTCTCTGGGGCTTTGACCCATGGCGATCTGCATATTCAGTATGAAAAGTTAACGGTTTCTTTTGCTGACTCTCGTTTGCGCGATATTGCGCGGCACGCTCGTAATAATCTGTTCCTCGATGCCACGATCGATTTAC
This sequence comes from Pseudanabaena sp. 'Roaring Creek', assembly GCF_001402795.1. GTDB lineage: Bacteria > Cyanobacteriota > Cyanobacteriia > Pseudanabaenales > Pseudanabaenaceae > Pseudanabaena. The sequence goes on along the minus strand of NZ_LIRE01000034.1, from coordinate 11,247 downwards.
AGGATCTGGAGTTGCGGTTGCAGGATTCTGTCTTTTCTATGTCTCTGGCTGGCTCTATGGCGATGCCTGAAATCTTTCAGGTGAAGGATCTCGGTCGCTTAGGGATGCAGCGCAGTCAGGATCAGAAGCGTCGTGTTGAGGCGATCGTTGAGCATCTTTCCCTTGCTGACCCTTCGACTAAGGTTATTGATTTTAAACGCTTTGCTTCTGACGATCAGGGGGTCTGGTTCCGCGATTCCCGTGGTTCTAATGATTTTAAAGATGCTAAAACTTTTGTGATTATTGGTACTCCTTGTGCCAATATTGCGACTCTCCGTGCTCTCTTTGTTTCCCTCTCAGGGGTTCATCCGCGTGAGGGCGATCCTGCGTTTAGGGCTTTTGTCCATCGCCATATCTTTGCGACTGTTCTTCAGTGTCTTGGTCGCAAGGCGGGCGATCGCTTTTCAGCGGGCGATAAAATCTATTTTCTCTCTAATTTTAATCTTGCTTATATCCCCCATTCTTTTGTCTCTTCTGGGGATATTTCTCCCCTCGCTATGTCTAAACTCGATACCGTTAAAAAACAGATCTTTGATGCGATTAATCTTGCGGGCTCTCAGGGGCTCGACCTCTTGTCCTTGTCCCAAAGGAATCTTGCTGCTTGGCTCGATATCTCTTGGGGGCAGTTTCGACGCAGTTTACCTTGGATCGATTCATTATTAGCTTCTCTTTATAATGTCTCGATCCAAAATTTTAACGAAAATCCCCATGTTTCATTAATATCATCGAATCGAGAGCTAATTGAATATTGGTCTGGGGAAATAGAACGATTTTTAGCTGACAAATCACCTATAAATCTAAAATTAAACAGAATTATCGAGTTTTTTGATAGTCACATTTCCCAAGATTTTCATCAACTTGTGATCATGCAGCTACCAGCTTCAACTCGCGATCGCTTGTTTAATTTACTTGCGCTCTTTGCGGTACCGATCGCATAGCAGCAAGATCGCAACAAAAAAGAAAATTTGGGGTTTCTGGGAAGAAGATCATTAATTCGGATCGTTCAGCCCAATTTTTTGCTGCTCAAAATAGCAATAGGAGCGTGAAAACACCTATTTCAGGCTAAATAGCGAGCATCATTTAATTTGGTCAAAACGTTTTGACCAAATTAAATGATGCTCGCTATCACCAAGTTTAAATTGAATGGTGGCGCTTTGCGCCGCCATTCAATTCTTGCTTTTTTCCTAAGTCAAGTAACTGTAGCTATAGTTTCCCAAGAATGACAATCGCGTTAGGACATAAAAACCCAAAGAAAAGTGGCGGCGCGAAGCACCGCCACTTTTCTTTGGGTTTGGTAAATCTTACGTTGCTATATATCCTCAACCGCATAGACTTTGCAGCAAAGTCTATGCGGTTGGAGATCGAGAAGATTGCTATATGCTTTGTCATAGAAATACATCAACTTCTGGTCATGAGTCACGTAATTGCATTTTTTAATCAATCAGGTGGCGTTGGCAAAACAACAGTCACCCAAAATATTGGGTATCAGCTCTCTACAAAAGGACATCGAGTTTTGCTCCTTGATATGGATCCTCAAGCTTCGTTAACGACTTTTATGGGGGTAGATGTCGCGCAACTAGATAAAACTATCTATGATGCGCTTGTTTCTAAAACCGATGAGCCTTTGGCAATTCTCCACAATTTGTACGATATGGACTTGTCGCCAGCAAATATTGTCTTGGCTAATGCCGAGCAAGAATTGGTATTAGCCGATCAGCGTGAATTACGATTAAAACTTCCGCTATCACAGGTGTTGGATAACTATGATTTCGTGTTGATTGATTGTCCGCCTAGCCTTGGAATTTTGAGTCAAATTAGTCTAGTTGCGGCTACGGAAATAATTGTGCCGATCCAAACTCAATTTAAGGCATTGATGGGGACGGATTTTTTGCTCAGCACTGTAAAAAAAGTGCAACGTCGGCTCAATAAAGATTTAAAAATAGCAGGCTTTATTCCGACGATGTTTTCTGCGGCTAATGCGCTCGATCAACGGACGCTTGAGACCATTGTGGAGCAACTATCGCCGATCGCTCAAGTTTTTTCCCCCATCCCTCGCGCTACGGCGATCGCTGAGGCTTCCGAATATGGTAAGCCCTTAGCGATATCTCCTAAGAAAAATTCGGCGATCCTCACAATTTTTGAAGAAATTGCTAATGCCATTGAAAAACTTGAATAGCAACTTGCCTTCACTTGCCTAAAGCCTCCCATCCTAAAGTCCCCCATGAAGCCTAAACCCAATCCCGATCGCTTAAAGCTGAAAAACGTCGCCTTGTTTGATGCTAGTGACGAGCCTTTACAGGCGACTTCCCAAAAGACGATCGCTATTTCTAAAATTGTTCTACCACCCCAGCAGCCACGCCGCTATTTCGATCCTCATAAAATGGCGACGTTAGTAGAGTCAGTACGACAGCATGGCATTCTAGAACCGATTCTTTTGCGATCGCTCGATCAAAATACCTACGAACTCGTAGCGGGAGAACGGCGATATCAAGCTGCCAAAGAAGTCGGGTTGGAGGAGATTCCCGCCATTGTGAGATCAATGACTCAAGAGGAGGCTTGGCAAATTGCCTTAATTGAGAATCTGCAACGGGAGGAGCTTAACCCCTTAGAGGAGACGGAAGCTGTTTTGCAGCTCCTCGTTTTACGGCTGAAACTGCCGCTGGATGAAGTGATATCAAAGCTATATCGACAACGACATATTGCCCGTGGTGAAATTGGTCAAAACGTTTTGACCAATTCAGAAAACCTTGGTGAAACTGGTCAAAACGTTTTGACCAATGCGGAAAATAATGATGAAATTAGCTCTGTATTTAGCTCTGTATTTCACTCTTTAGGTTTTAAGCTAGAGTCCTTTATTACCTCTCGTTTGCCTTTATTAAAGTTACCACCAGAGATTTTAGAGGCTTTGCGCCAAGGACGAATTGCCTATACCAAAGCTCTGGCGATCGCTAAGGTCAAGGAGCCGATCGCTCGTCAGCAATTATTAGACTATGCGATCGCGTACGATTTATCCCTAGCTCAAATTACAGCTCGTCTTACTACTTTGACGCAGCTAACCGCATCTAAGCAAGGCGAGCGAGATCTCAAAACTCAAGTTGATATCACCTTTCGCTCGTTAAAAAAATCGCAGATTTGGCAAGATCCTAAAAAACAAAAGCGTCTAGAAAAACTGATCCAGCAAATTGAAGCTTTAATTGCTGACTCCTAGAATTCTGTATGTCGAGCTAGGGGATTTGCCAGAATCGTTGGGGTGGCGGAGCCGCCCCAACGATTTTGTTTTTTAATTTAGATAACGTGAAACTTGCCCTCTGCCCAAATACTTAAAGGTAAAAAAACTTCGCCATTCCATTCGCCAAATATAGTCGTGGGATGTCCGCCACTCAAGGCTAATAAGATCCAGCCATTCTCAAAACGAGAGGATATGGGCAGTAACCTTGCTTGGCGATCGCGAATAAACCACTTACCCTCGTTATGTATGGGAATAACCTGCTGAAGCGATAAAGGAAATCTTTCTAGCCAAGGATTTTTGACCAATGCATGACTATAGTTAGCGATCGCCATGTCAATGGTTTCTTGTCCCATAACCTCCTCCATTGACATGGATAGGTTTGAATTTTTTCTAGCTTTAATTGCCGCCCGTAAAGGATAGTTACTCTCAAAAAAAACTAATGCGGCTTCTAAATAACTTCCTAGCATGAAATTATGTTC
>NZ_LIRE01000377.1 GCF_001402795.1 Pseudanabaena sp. 'Roaring Creek' | reverse complement strand
ATATAGCTACAGTCACTTGACTTAGGACAAATCAAATCCCAAGAATTGACTGGCGGCGCTTCGCGCCGCCAGTCAATTCTTGGGATTTGATTTGTCCTAATACACTTGGCGACAGCTATAGCATCCCGATGAGGCGAAGGGCAAAATCCTATATTGATAAAGTGCTCTAAAATTGGATTGATATAGAGCAATATTAAGATAACTCAGTGAAACTTCACATCCTGTATTTTTGCTACAAAGTCATCAACTTCATTCTAACAAATCGTCTTTTTATCTCTTTTATAATCATTTCGGGTTTCGTTTTTGGAACAGATTTCTTATTTACAACTCAATGGGATCGGCTCCAAGAATTTTCCCCAACAACGATCGGTATTGACTTTGCTCCAGAAGTCTGGTTGTCACTTCTTAGCTTGGTTTTGGGAACTCTGATTATCGTCATCTCCATCGCCTCCCAAAATCTTCCTAAACTGGTTGATTTGTACATGCAAGATTGGCAAAGCTTATTTTATGTCTGGTTTTTGGTGTTAGCAGGGATCCATGCAGTTTTAGCAAAAGTCCGCGTCGAAGAAGATCGCTCCTTTCTTGCCAGTGCAGTTTTGAATGACTGCCTATTTCTCCCATTAGCGATCGTTTTAGTATTTCCCTATATCTATTACATTCTCCGTTGTACCAAACCAGTCACCGTCATCGAACGTATTTTTGCTAATCATCTACAACAGGTTAACCTACTTCCCAATCCCTATGTTTCCATCCTTCTTAACAATCCCCAGTTTAAAAGTGCTTACCAGTCTCGGCTATTTGCATCTCTCAATCAGTTAGACAATCTATTAAGCTATGTGACTCTAAAGGAAGCGCAGGCTCAGATTATTGAACAGATTACGGAACTTGTTGATCGCTATATCACTTTAAAACCGAACATCAATCCCCAATTCTTTTTAATAGGGCAAGAAGTCCGCACTGATATTTCCTTTCGTACCACTATTGAGTTTGAAGACCTAGAGCGATCGCGCATATTTTACGAGCAAAAGTGCTTTCGGCTGCTCAACAATGCCTATACGCAATTCATCGAAAAGCATGAATTTGATTTAGCTTCCCTATGCGTCTCCGAAATTTATCGAGTGGGAATTACCGCCATATCTATAGGGGACGATCGTTTGATCGATACCACGATCGTCCGTTTTAATACCATATTGCGGATTGCATTAAAGCATGGAACTCGCAATAATGAAGCCCGCAACCTCTATAATTTTGCTTTTCATTATGGGAACTTCATCTCCAATCTAGTCCATTCCCATAAAATCGAGCAGGCAAAGCTAAGTTTCCATTACCTGCGACTTTATGGGACGGAAATTTTTAAGTATGGCAAAACTAGCCCCGTCATGTACTTCATTGTCGATGTGTTTGCGGCTGAAATGAAAAAGATCCTCATGCTCGCCCATGAGTTAAATTTAGATACGGCCCTGCAAAGCGAGTTACTCTTTGAGATGCTACAGGTTGATAGTCTTCCTAATTTCATGAAAGATGACCTCGACAAAGGGCAATTTGTGGATAATGGTGTCCGAACCCTGCAAATTGGACTAGCCCTTTTTTATCTAAAAAACGATCGCCCTGAATTTGTCGAACGAATTATTAACGATATTATTGACGATTTAGAATATTGGGGTAAAGAGTCATTTTGTCGCTTGATCGAGATGACTTGCAAACATTTGCAGCTATTTAATCATCACTTCTGGGAGGATACCGATCGGGGCAACCTGAATATCTACTACACGCCATACAAAGATTATATCGATCAATTTCAAGACCTCCTCATATCGCGAATTCGTCTCTATGCTGATAACAGCCTCGAACTAGATCGCCAAAGGGAAGAACTATCAGCAAAAGAGCTAGAAAGAATTTTAGGACGTTTTCACGAACAAATGCTCCGCTATTTACATCGCTTTTCGCCTGAGAAATAGATTAAAGTAGCTCTGGTTTCGGCTGCTCAGCCGACGTTAGCTGAGCGTAGTCGAAGCTAGCGTTGGTTGAGCGTAGTCGAAACTGTAACATAATGAGATATTTTTATCCGCAAGTACCTTAGCACCTAAAACATGAGAAAACCATTTAATGCTCCAAAGCGCGAAAAGTAAGGTAATTTAAGCAAATAGAATAATCGCGCAGACTTGCTAAAAATTTCATGATATTGCCCTGTTGTCTTAATTTCACTGAGCGTTTAGATTAGATGCAATACCACTAAATATCTAAAGGTAGTTTGAAAGAAACTGACCGCAGGCTGTTTAGGCTCTGCGGATAGCAGCAACCATTTGCAGACTTTGTTTACAACGTTTGAGATAAAAATCATGGCTAAATCTATATCCGAAACATCTTCTACTCCTTCGAGCCAATGGTGGCGTGGATTGATCATGGTACTTCTAGCGACCTTGTTTTTATCAATCCAAAATGTCTTAGTTAGAATCGTCCAATATAACGGGAAGTATCCATTAAAAATTCTCGGTGGACTAATTCCTTCTAATGTATATGTGGATGCCGATCCCGCAAATCCCCTACAAGTACCGTTGCTAGTACTATTGGTGCGAATCGCCTTTGTTGTGCCCCTGCTATGGACTGTTTTGCCAGTACTTAGACCAGGCTCGGAAGAACAAGCCCTATCAGTCCTGAAGGGTTACAATCCCAAATTACTAATGAAGGTAATCGCGGCTGGGCTGTTGCTATTTTTATCTCAAACAGGGACATACTTAGCGGTCTCAATTGTTGGTCCAGCAACCGCTTTAACAGTATTTTTTATCTATCCTGTAGTCACTACTTTGTTAGCGTGGCGATTATTTGGCGATCGCCCATCATGGAAACAATGGCTAGCCATTGGCTTAATTATTAGCGGTTGCACGTGGGTTCTATTTAGCACAGTTCCAGGGGCTGCATTTAAAAGCGATATTGTGGGACTGATCTCCGCTGCCTTTGCGGGGATCGTTTTTGCATTGGAGGGAGTCATCGCCCAATCTTGTTTTAATAAAATCAACCCAGCTACCTTTACAGGGCTAATTTTTACCGTCGAATTTGTAATTTTGCTGATTGTATGTGTTGCTTTTATTCACATCAATCTGAGCCAAGGGCTAATTATCATGGGCTTATTGCTTTGTTTTGCGACCCTATTTGGATATTTGTTTAATAATTTTGGGATTAAAGCTATAGGTGCGGCTTCAACGGCAATTATTGGCTCTAGTGGACCTGCCGTTACAGCGATTCTATCAGTATTAATTCTTAATGACAAAATACCATCTTGGATTGCAATCTTTTTAGTTACTATTGGTGTTGTCTTAATGAATTTAGAAAAAATCAACAAAAAGCCAATTGCCAATGTAGTCTCTGCCGCCCAAGAACAAGATTAGTAGGATATCTAAAATCCAGAAATAACCAGAAATAATTTGATATAAGACTAGACATACGTGGCCAGCTTAAATGGCACAGAATTGCTATATATTGTTGTCACCCTTGCTTGTATTGGCATAACAAGTTAAGAAATGACTACGCCATTTCTTAACTTGAAAAACCTGTCGAGGTTTAGTTTTTAATACACAAATTTAATACACAAATTTAATACACAAATTTAATACACAAATTTAATACACAAATTTAATACACAAATTTAATACACAAATTTAATACACAAATTTAATACACAAAAGTGTTATCACCCTTGCTTGCATTGGTATAAGAGTAATACCAATTACCAAAATGGCAACGCCATTTTGGTAATCTCAAAACCTTACTGGGTTTGGTTTTTAATTCATGAAAGTGTTGTCACACTTTCGTGAATTGGTATAATTGGTATAATTGGTATAAGAGTATATGCGTAAGAGTTTTAGGAACCTAATTTCGGTTGTATTAACCTGCCTGTCTTTGTCAACTTTATCTTTGTCAGCTTTATTGGTTGTCGAAGTGAGTCCCGAAAGGGGAGCTAATGCGAGGGATTTACCGCAATTAGAAAGAGCTTCACGATTGGTAAAAGAAGCCATCACCCTCGATGATAATCAACCAGAAAAAGCGATCGCATTACTCAAACAAGCCTTACAAATATACTCTCAAGTCAATAAAAGTGTGGACGAATTCGTTCTTGAGGAATTAGGAGGTTTATACCTTCAGATCGGACAATACCAAAGAGCGATCGATGCCTACGAAAAAATTGTAAATTTAAGTAGACAAAACAAGTATCGCTTCCTAGAACAACAAGCATTAAACGAATTGGGCTATGCCTACATGCTTAGTGATAATTGTCCAAGGGCAATAGAAATTTATCAGCAGGCTTTAGCCATCGATAATCCTGAATTGAGTCCCATTGAGAATAATTTCACATCTCTTAGTGATATGGGAACTTGCTACGAGCATCTGGGACAATATCAAAAAGCACTGGAATTCCATCAGCAAGCCTTAGCGATCGCTAAGATCAATAATGGAAGCAATAATGGAAGTATTAATGAAAGCATTAATGGAAATATTGACATCAAAAATTCGCTAATCGGTATGGCAGAAGCCTATACGGGTTTAGGAGAATATCCAAAAGCTAACGAGTTCTTTAATTTAGCACTTGCTAGCAAAGAGCGCCTTACCGATGGCAATGATCGAGCAAAGATTGGACTAGGAAATGTTTACAAAAAATTAGGAAAGGTCGAGCTAGCCATTGACTTGTACCAACAAGCATTCGATATTGCCAGACAAAACAATATCAAGGAAGGAGAAATAAATGCTCTCAATGTCTTAGGAAATACTTACCTCGAACTAGGTCAGTATCAAAAAGCGGTTGAATCATTCCTTAAAACAGTTGAAATCGTGAAGCGAACCCACCACTACAGAGGCTTCTTAACCGCTTTGAATGGGCTCGGTAAAGCCTACGAAAAGTTAGGTCAATATAACCTCTCAAGAGCATATTTTCAAGCATCCTTAGCCTTTAAAATGCAAAGTAGCGATCGCGATTAGTGTTGATTACCTTTTTCTTAATTTTTTAGCCAACCCAAACCCACACCAACTAAAAGAAACAATCCCATCGCTAGGCGATACCAGACAAAAAGCCAAGTACTATGCTTTTCTAAGTATTTCAATAATAAAAAGATTGCTAAAAATGCGGAAATACTAGCGGAAGTCAGTCCTAATAGGAGAATAGCCCAACCATGCAAATCTAATCCAGCTTTAGCGAGCGTCGCCATTTCCACAGCCCCAGCCAAAATAATCGTGGGTAATCCTAATAAGAAAGAGAACTTTGCCGCCGTTTCCCTTTCCATTTTTAAAAAGAGTGCGGCTGTAATGGTCGATCCCGATCGCGATACCCCTGGAATCAGGGCAAAAACTTGTGCAATTCCGACAAAAACACCATCGATTAGGGTTAACTGCTCAAAATTACGCTTGCGGCTTCCCCACTTTTCGGCAGCTGCAAGTAATAGAGACATCACGATTGAGGCAATCCCAATGGTAACTAACGTCCGCAAAGGCGAGTTGCAAGTATCGAGAGTTTTCTTTAACAAAAGTCCGACGATCGCGATCGGAATTGTCCCTGCAATCAGTCCTAATAGCAACCGAAAAGATTTAGACATATAGTCTTTACGAAGGATTGCCCGATAGGAACTCCCTAACAAGCGCGTAATATCTTGCCAAAAATAGGTGAGGACTGCTGTTAAACTTGCTAGCTGCATCGCCGCCGAAAAAGCAGATCCAGGATCGGGTAAACCTAAAAAACTCGGAACTATACGTAAATGGGCAGTACTACTAATTGGTAATAGTTCGGTAATACCTTGCACGATCCCAAGAATCACAATACCAAACCAATTGATATTCACAAAGTCGAGATTAACCGCACTATTCTCGTTACAAACCGCAGCAGACAGCAAAAATGAATGCATCATAAAAAATAATTACTCCTCAAATTAGTCCTCACAGTGGAGGCTAACAATTAACTAAGGGACTTGCTAG
>NZ_LIRE01000376.1 GCF_001402795.1 Pseudanabaena sp. 'Roaring Creek' | reverse complement strand
TGACTGTAGCTATATAACAAGCTAAGAAATAGCTACGCCATTTTGTGATTTGGTATAACGTGAGTTCGGGATAATTTGAAACGAGCTTGGAAAAAGGGTTTGCGTAGCAAACCCTTTTTCCAAGTCCAAAAGTAAAAGCCTTGCTTAGCAAGGCTTTTACTTTTGGACTTGGAAAATTGCCAGCTTAACCCGAACTGATATTAATTATTAAAAATCTAAGGGACGATATTCTGCATGGAGTTGGGCATTAACGATAATCGCTGTAATGCTCTCCATGCTGTACTGCATCATCATGGCGATCGTCTCATCAAAATGATTTGCCTGAGAATGGGTTAGCGTAATCATCCCGATCGCATTGATACCATATATTAATGGTAAAGCGATCGCCGATCTTGCCTTATAGGGTTGATTGGGTAACTGGATCCAGCGATCGTCAGTCATTGCGTCATGGATAATGCCAATCTGACGGTGACGTAATGCCCAGCCCGCTAGTCCATCATCAATCACTTTAGAAATTACGGTGTCTTTAAGATCTCGCGTGACAGGTCCCCTTGCTAAGATACTCTCCATAATTAACCCATCTTCATCGATTAGAAAAATACTTCCTTCATCAGCTTCAGTATATTGGGTGAGAGTTTCTAAGGTATTTTTTAATGTCGTTTTAAGAATTAAACTGCCACTTACGGATTGGGCATAGGAAATAGAATTTTTGAGTAAAGTCGTCTGTAACTGGATCGCAAACTGAGCAGCTTTTAGCAATAGATGCTCTTCTAGACTATTTTGTAAAGGAATGATATTCAAAAGGCTGTGGATTGAATTCTCTTGAGTGTCGATTATTTTGGGGTTCATGCGCGGTTACGGATTGCTGCAAAAAAACAGTTTTGGGAGAGATTGCTGAAATACATCCCAGTAAATTGCTAATCGAGTACTTGTGTGCTATAAATCTTAGCCTAAATTCCCTCATGAATTGCACTTATGAATGCCACAGTAAATGCCCTCGCGAACTCATCCGAAAACATGACTAATAATCTTCAGCAGGAAATCAATTTACTTAAGGTCGATTTGGAGCAGAAGGATCTGCTAGTGCAGCAGCTTTCTGAAGAACTTTTTCGTTTGGTGAAAGGCAATACCGCTTTTTTGCCCAATGCGGAGGTTCACGAGCAGCATTCCGAGGAGATGCGATTTTTGGCAGAAAAACTTGCGATGGTCGAAAATCAACTGATGGCAACCCAAGCCCAAATCCAAGAACGCGATCGCGAAGCCGTGGAATTACGCCAGACAATCCAAGATATGAGCGATCGCAATCGGATGTTGGAGCAAGTCGTGCAAGAATTGCCCAATATTTACCGTGCTAAATTTGCCGAACGGATCGTTCCTATTAAGCAAAAGATCGAAGCACTCCAAAAGGAAAATCGCCAACTACATATCGAATTGCAAAGCCTCAGCTTCCGTTTGTCTGGTCGGACTCGTCGCCCTGCCGCCCAGCAACGCCTCGAGCTTCCTCGAGTCATCCCTGCTGTAGGTTAAAAACTGTGCTATGGGCAAGATCAGCATTTAACGCTCAGCTAACGTTGGCTTCGACTCCGCTCAGCTAACGTTGGCTTCGACTCCGCTCAGCTAACGTTGGCTTCGACTCCGTTCAGCTAACGTTGGCTTCGACTCCGCTCAGCTAGCGTTGGCTTCGACTCCGCTCAGCTAGCGTTGGCTTCGACTCCGCTCAGCTAGCGTTGGCTTCGACTCCGTTCAGCTAACGTTAGCTTCGACTCCGCTCAGCTAACGTTAGCTGAGCGAAGCCGAAGCTAGATCACGTCAGTTCGGGTTACGTTGGCAAATTTTAAAAGCCCAAAAGTATAGCTAGCTATACCTGAAATTATGCATTATGGGCTTCGCCATACTTTGCAAGGAACCAGTGACGTTTTTTTAAGGGGTATTAGAATATTTTATAAACTCTATTGTGAGATGTAATAAATCATAGATAGCAATGCTTAACCACAGACCTAGGACGCTATTGGTCTGAATTGGTTGTTTTTGTTATATTCTCAAATTAGGTGCAGACACTTATCAAAATATTTAGAGTATTAACTTTTTCGGTAGAATTAACTGGCAAGGCTATAGCTTTAGAAGTTTTTTTAGCGATCGCGATGATTGCATCAGTAATCGTCATCACTAGTTAAAAGTAATTAAAAGTTTTTGAGCGCATTTTAAGCACATCTTAAATATAAAATTTTCGAGGAAAGTAAAGCATGAGTACCAGTAACGACACCAAGGCTGAAGGCTCTAAGCCAGAAATCGTAAAGCCCGAAGAAAAATCCTCCCGTCCCACTAAAGCTAAGGCTGAAACTGAAACAACTGTAAAAACAGGTACAGTAGATATCTCAGCTTTGGCGGTGAAAGAAGAATCTCAACCCGTCGCAGCATCAATCGAACAAAAAGGTTCATTAATTGTGACTGAAACCCTTAAGCATTATGGCGATCGCCCCATTGTTGATGGAGGCTTTCGTGCCGTTGAGTATTTCAATAGTTCGGGCGAACGTCCGATCGAGGCGAGCAAGTTAGCAATTAGCAGCACCTACACGACGATGGGCGGTCAACGTCCAATTACCAATAGCGGTGTCCATGTGACGGGTACGTTTTTCTCTTCGGGCGAACGTCCTGTCGTTGAAGATGGATTTGTAATTGTCGACAAGTTCTATATGGCGGGTGAGCGTCCTGTCGGTTCTTCAGGTTTAGTTGTAGACGAGACTTATTCCCAAATGGGAGGTACGAGACCTGTGGCTTCTAACGCGATCGACAGTGCAGGACTGATGGGTTACATCGATTAATTCTGGGAAAGCGTAAATAGCTTTTTTTAAGTATCTCAGCATAATTAAAATTCAGCGTTAAGACCTGTGGTTTATGCTGCACCAGCGCCGCAGATTTTAGGGCTTCATATTTAATTAAGCTCACTTACTTATATAAATGCAAAAAATGCAAAAGTGAAGGCGGCGCAGAGCGTCGCCTTTACTTTCTCCTAACCTTTACTGGTAATAGCTCTGGCAATGGCTATAGTTATACCAAGTTAAACAATGGCTACACCATTGCTTAACTTGAAAACCCTGACTAGGTTTAGCTTTTACTTCACAAAAGTGTTGTCATACTTTCGTGAATTGGTATTAAGGGTGTAAATTCAAAGTGGTGCGATTTTTGCGATTTTTAAGATTCTGATGGATACAAAACTGACCGCGTTAAAAGATAAGTTGTTTTCAGGTAAAGAGGCAAATCAATTACCTGCGATCGCTGAATTAGCAAATCTCGAAGCCGACTTCGGCGAAGAAGGCTTACAAATATTAGATGAATTTATTCAAGCACGTAAAGCTGCCAATACTGAAGTGTCATGGATCGATGGCAAAATCCATCAAGTTTTATTGCAGAGCAGTTTGCCAAAGGCAACCGAGTTAGTTCAAAGCCATTATGCCAATGGAGCCGTTACGTTAAAGTCAGAAAAAGCGATCGACTATCAACCAATTCAAATTTTGTTGGCAAAACAAGAATTTGAAGAAGCCGATCGCATTACTAGTAAAAAATTATGTGAGGCAGCTGGAGCAGATGCCTTGGCAAGAGGTTGGCTGTATTTTACGGAAGCAAAGTCAATTCCGATTAGCGATCTGCAAACGATCAATCAACTATGGCTAGTTTATTCTGAAGGTAAGTTTGGATTTTCCGTACAGCGCAAAATTTGGCTGAGTCTTGGTAAAGGATGGGAAAAGTTTTGGCTAAAAATTGGTTGGAAAAAAGATGGCTCCTTTACCCGCTATCCAAAGGAATTTATTTGGAGTTTGGATGCACCGAGGGGACATTTACCGCTTTCTAATCAATTACGGGGCAATAAAACTATGCAAGCAATTTTTTCGCATCCA